>NZ_CP157433.1:0-131370 GCF_041021905.1 Acinetobacter nosocomialis | reverse complement strand
AGGAAGATATATTAAGGAAAATGTTATAAATAGATATATTGACAATACTACTTAACGTCCACAAATGAAAGTATTTTTAATAAAAGAATTTGTCAACTTATGCACAGAATTTGTCAACTTAGAAACAGGAAAAAGTCAACTTATTGGTAGGAATATGTCAACTCAGAAACAGGAAAAAGTCAACTTATTGGTAGGAATTTGTCAACATATACTTCCTGTATCCCTTTGCTAGTCAAGCTTTGAGCAGAGATATAAATAATAAATTTAAATAAATATATATAAATTCAAAAAGACCATTCTTTTGTGGATAACTTTTTTTTTAATTTTTTTTTTCATGATAGTTGATTACTTCATAAATCACCGTTAAATTATACACAAACAAACTTACGTAACTTACATAAATTATGATTATCTTAGTTGGTGGTGAAAAAGGCGGTGCTGGTAAAAGCTGTTTAGCTCAAAATCTTGCAGTTTACTTACAACAAAGTCAAAGAGACGTCCTCTTATTAGATGCTGACCCTCAAGGAACAACAACAGATTGGGTCAAAGAAAGAGATGAAAACGATGAATTAAATAATATTCCATCAGTACAAGCATCAGGGAATATACGTTCAGTTTTAAAAGATTTAGATAAAAGATACCAAGATATTATCATTGATGCAGGTGGACAGGATTCTGAAGCATTACGTTCAGCAATGACTATAGCTACACATATGTTATTGCCGTTTAGACCCAAACGAAGAGATCTAAAAACTTTAGATCATATGGAACAAGTTTTAAAATTAGCAAAGACAGTAAATCCAAATCTGAAAGCTAGAGCAATTATTACTCAGTGTCCAACTCTTCCTTCTCAAGTTCAAAGAATTTTAGATGCAAAAGAGGCATGCAAATCATTTGGTATTGATGCATTGAATTCAATCACAACAAATCGAAATGTTTATGATGATGCAGATGAAAATGGGCTTTCGGTTTTTGAAGTAAATAGTGATCCTAAAGCGAAAGCTGAAATTGAAAGTATTGCAAGAGAGTTTTTAGGAGTATAACTATGGCTGGTTTAACTGGGCTAAACAAAAAACCTGAACCTACTGAACAAGATAAAATGTTAGATGCATTTATATCTGGTGCAGAAAAGAGGGTAAAGGCTTTAGAATCAAGTGAAAAAAAATTTATTCGTTACACTTTTTCTCTCAATGAAGATATTAGTAAACTAATTGATGAGCTGGTTGTAAAAGGGCAAAATGCAAGAATAAATCGTTCAAGTATTGTTCGAGCAGCTATAGAAAATTTATCGACATATAGTGCAGATGAATTAAAAGAAATATTAAATAAATAAATTAAAAATATCCCACTTTTTTAAGGGGGATATTTTTTATCCAAGTTAAATTTACTGTAAGTCCCCGGTGAACCCTATAGATATTTTTAAATTCAGCTCAGGCTCTAGCAGTGTGGTGGTAATTTATCTATTTGAGTTATTTTATATGAAGGCGTCCTTTTCTGCACAGACACGGATCTAGGCTATTCAGCTTGGCTGACTGAATTGATGTCATGATGTTTGATGCACATTGTCAAATTCTTTATCAAGCGAAACTCTGAATCAATGCTTGTAATTGTTTCACTATGATGAGTTTGAGTCCAGTGAAATGTTGCTTGTTCCAACCGTAGAGCTTTGAATACCCAGTCCATCATATATCAACACTTTCATACAATGACCACGCTTATTCCAAAACAAGATAACCTCAATGTTGCGATTTGACATGGTCAAAGGCTTTTAGGACATGAGAAAGAGCAGTATAAGTAACTGCTCGCATATCCATGGGCTGAGTAGAAAGCCAGATTTCATCAATGTGAATCTTATTGTGAGCACCTTGGGGAATTCTGCCAAAGCGATTGCTCCTGATACCTTCCGTTTCAGCCCAATCGCTATGTTCGCATCAGGCGTCGTTATTGATTATGCCTTATACGGAACTCCAGAATTAGCCCTCGTTGCGAACAACAAAGCAGAAATCCTGCAGTTCCGCGGACGCTGATAAGTAGACAGATTCCTGACACGGAATACTATAACTTACATCACTTAAATAGGATGCATAAGTTATGCAAGTTACGCCACTTAAATAAGTTAAGGCGCTAAAGCGATAAAAGCTACATGATGGCCAGTACTGAGCACTGGCGATCTAAGTCAATGCTGCAGTTCTCATCATCATTGGAATAAGTGGACAAATTCCTGACATGGAAATTGCAGCGAGATTGGCTAAAGTTACTGCGCTGATTATCAGCCGAGATAAAGTAATGTGAACGGGTAGTATTGCTGTAATGGATGGATTAAACGTTGCAGGGTAAGGCAATGTAATAAATGTGGGCTTTGGTGGTGCAGAGCTTGTTCTCCATCCAAAAGGCGAATATATCTACATACGGGATTTGAATTTAGTACTTACTGCAAAGCTACTGAAGCGAGGGATGTGTTGGGTGCTTTATCGGATGGTTACCTTTAATCCTTCATAAATGAGTGTACTAGTGAACAATACCACTTTATAGCAGTTAAACTTATTAAACTTATTAAACTTATTAAACTTATTAAACTTAAATTGCTTAGGTGGTCTAACTAAAATTTTGTAGCAGAGTGATCTAATAATAAATGTATTAATAGACCATACCCTAAAGTTACAATCTGAAAGTTCATGAAATTATGTATCATTTAAATGATTTTTAATCATAAGTAACATGTAACTTTAGTGTTAAAGAATTATAATTTACGAAATTGTTCATTTTTATCCAATTGGGGCGTGAAAAAGTGAAAGGCCAAAAAGTAGGGTATGTCCGGGTAAGTTCTGTCGAGCAAAACACTGGACGTCAACTTGAAGGAATTGAGGTCGACCGGATTTTTGTTGACCGTGCTTCAGGTAAAAATACTGACCGACCTAAATTTCAGGAAATGTTGAACTATGTCCGGGAAGGGGACAGGGTGATTGTACATTCAATGGATCGTTTTGCGCGAAGCCTAAAAGATTTGGTCACTGAAGTAGATAAACTGGTCAAACGAGGGATCGCCATCCAGTTTGTAAAAGAAAATATTACTTTTACAGCCGAATCCACCCCGATGGATAATTTGATGCTTCAAATGATGGGTGCTTTTGCACAGTTCGAACGTGAGATCATTTTAGAGCGGCAAAAGGAAGGAATAAAACTCGCCTCTGCTCAGGGGAAGTACAAAGGTCGGGTGCATAAACTAAAGCCTGACCAAGCTGAAGCTTTACGACAAGCATGGAAGGAGGGGAAGTATCCATCGAAAATGGCATTAGGGAAAGCTTTTGGGATTAGTCGTCAGGCGGTATACCGATATTTACAAGTTAGTGAATAGCTTATTGGGATTAGCAAATCTTTTATGACTTTTACATATATTCTTATTAAAGGAAAACTATTTTTAATCTTTTAAAATAGTTATAAGATAAACAAAATTTGTTGATTTTATAACATGAAAATATCATTACTGATCTCATCACTTCCCAGTCAAAGCACAACCGCAAGAATGCGAATTTGGCGTTCATTAAAGTCAAATGGTGCAGCAACTTTAAGAGATGGTGTTTACCTCTTACCCGAAGCACATTCTGAAAAATTTGAGTCTGTTGTTCATGATCATCTTAATGAACATGGGCATGCCTATATCTTTCAGACTGAACCTCCTGCACATTTAGACCTTGCTCAACTTTTCGACAGAACTGGAGAATATGAAGAACTGAGAACTGAAATTTCACAAATACAAAATACGCTTGAGGAAAATAAGAAAAAAGAACATCTCAAACAGATTCGAAAATTAAGAAAAAACCTCAATTCACTGATAGAAATAGATTTTTTCCCAAATACTCATCAAAGCAAAACACTGAATGAACTCACCCGATTAGAACAAGTTATTGCCCGGTTAGGTGAATACGATGAACCCAATAATTTTGAACAGCAATTAAAAGTCCTATGCAAGCAAGATTTTCAAAATAAAATCTGGGCAACCAGAAAGCGTCCTTGGGTTGACCGTTTGGCATCGGCATGGATCATTCAGAAATTTGTAGACCCTCAGGCAAAATTTATTTGGTTAGAGCATCCCAATGATTGCCCCAAAGATACCTTAGGTTTTGATTTTGATGATGCCCAATTTACCCATATCAATCATCTAGTCACTTTTGAAGTGTTAATGCATAGCTTTGAATTACAAAACCCTGCTTTAAATAAAATCGCTGAAATTGTTCATTTTTTAGATGTTGGGGGAAATGAGCCTGCCGAAGCCTTAGGCATTGAAAAAATCTTGCAAGGCTTAAGAAGCACGATCACAGATGATGATCAATTACTCCATCTTTCAAACCATATTTTTGATGGCTTATATGCAGACTTTCAAAGGAATTTAACATGAATAATAAGCCATCTTTAATAGATGAAACAGAAATTGAATCTATCAGCTTTTGGCAAGCATTCAAATTTTGGTTAAAACTGGGATTCATTAGCTTTGGTGGTCCTGCCGGGCAAATCGCTGTTATGCACCAAGAGTTAGTTGAAGAAAAAAAATGGATTTCAGAACAGCGTTTTATGCACGCATTGAATTATTGCATGCTCTTACCCGGCCCCGAAGCTCAACAACTTGCAACTTATATTGGCTGGTTAATGCATAAAACCAAAGGTGGCATCGTTGCAGGGGTTTTATTTATTCTACCTTCTCTTTTTATCCTCATTGGGCTGTCTTGGGTCTATGTGAAATATGGCAACGTCCCGATCATTGCCGGTTTGTTTTATGGCATTAAGCCCGCAGTTGCCGCAATTGTATTTCATGCCACGTATCGTATTGGCAGTCGTTCATTAAAGAATAAATTTCTATGGGCGATTGCAGTTATCGCTTTTCTTGCAATATTTATTTTTAATATTCCTTTCCCTTTAATCGTTTTATGTGCAGCGATATCGGGTTATTTGGTCGGTAAAAAGTATCCTGATTTATTTAAGCTAAATGCACATCAGTCCAGTCAAAAATCCTATGGACGTGCAATTATTGATGATGATACCCCTACACCTGAACATGCTGTTTTTAAATGGTCTCATCTGATCAAAATAACTGTAATTTCAGCACTTTTATGGGCAATTCCACTCATCTCTTTAACAGCAGTTTTGGGATGGAGTCATTCTTATACTCAACTGGCTTGGTTCTTTACTAAAGCTGCACTTCTGACATTTGGTGGTGCTTATGCTGTTCTGCCTTACGTTTATCAAGGCGCTGTCGGTTTTTATCACTGGCTCACCCCAACTCAAATGATCGATGGTTTAGCCCTAGGTGAAAGTACTCCCGGCCCATTGATCATGGTGGTGGCTTTTGTCGGCTTCTTAGCAGCTTATAACCATTCGCTGTTGGGTGCTGAATATCAATTTATTGCAGGTGCATTAGGTGCAATCATCGTCACGTGGTTTACTTTTATTTTCTCATTTTTCTTTATCTTAGCCGGAGCACCTGTTATAGAGTCCACACACAATCAAATTAAATTTACTGCCCCTTTAACCGCCATTACCGCTGCCGTGGTGGGCGTAATTTTAAATTTGGCACTCTTTTTATGTTACCACGTGCTTTGGCCACAGGGTTTTGAAGGGAATTTTGATTATATCTCTGCCATTATTGCAATTTTAGCTGTAGTCGCATTATTTAAATTTAATCAAAGTGTGCTCAGAGTCATCATCGGTTCTGCTTTAGTGGGTTTAACGATTAAAATTTTACTATAAAGAATGAACACTAGAGGTATGGATAAAAAATCTATGCTTCTTTTGACACGATTCAAGGTATCTTCTTTCATATAAAAAATTAAAGAATATTCCACTAAATCACTCACCATTTAACATAATGGTGGTTATGCGAAGTCGACTTGTAATGCAATTTGCATTACAATATTCCTAGTACATTAAATACTTGGGAAATATGATGGCTACTGTTAACTTCAGGATCGATGAAGCCCTTAAAGAAAAATCTTATTCAATCCTTAAAGAGCAAGGTATTGCACCTACTGATTTCTTCACTAGTATTCTTGAGTATGTTGCTACGACTGGGAAACTGCCTGTCAAAAAAGCTTTGCTTTCGGAAGAAGATGAAGAATTATTAGCTCTTGTCCGTAAGCGCATTAATGATCCTAAAGAGATGTTTGAGGAAGTCACATTAGATGACTTATAAGCTTTTACGTCACAAGGACTTTACAGCAGAATGGGAAAAACTCCCTGTTGCTATACGAGATCAATTTAAAAAGAAACTAGCCAAAGTCATAGAGCAGCCACATATTCCAAAGAATATGCTTAGAGGCGATCTTGCAGGTTGCTATAAAATCAAATTATTAAAAGCTGGTGTCCGACTTGTCTATCAAGTTAAAGATGATCAGGTAGTTATCCTGCTCATTACCGTCGGAAAACGAGCTGATAGCATAGTTTATGACGAAGCGAAAAAGCGAATTAAAGACTAAAAATGGGAGCTTATAGCTCCCATTTTTGTGTAGAGGCAGCAAGATTATGCTGTTTTGATCAGAACTCAGTTAACCATCCCGGGATTCTGCTCTGGCCCATTCAGCGCAGTTTTTTACTTTGGATGAAGTTAACCCATGTTATATTGCACAAGATAAAAAGGCACTGTTGCAAAGTTAGCGATGAGGCAGCCTTTTGTCTTATTCAAAGGCCTTACATTTCAAAAACTCTGCTTACCAGGCGCATTTCGCCCAGGGGATCACCATAATAAAATGCTGAGGCCTGGCCTTTGCGTAGTGCACGCATCACCTCAATACCTTTGATGGTGGCGTAAGCCGTCTTCATGGATTTAAATCCCAGCGTGGCGTTGATTATCCGTTTCAGTTTGCCATGATCGCATTCAATCACGTTGTTCCGGTACTTAATCTGTCGGTGTTCAACGTCAGACGGGCACCGGCCTTCGCGTTTGAGCAGAGCAAGCGCGCGACCATAGGCGGGCGCTTTATCCGTGTTGATGAATCGTGGGATCTGCCACTTCTTCACGTTGTTGAGGATTTTACCCAGAAACCGGTATGCAGCTTTGCTGTTACGACGGGAGGAGAGATAAAAATCGACAGTGCGGCCCCGGCTGTCGACGGCCCGGTACAGATACGCCCAGCGGCCATTGACCTTCACGTAGGTTTCATCCATGTGCCACGGGCAAAGATCGGAAGGGTTACGCCAGTACCAGCGCAGCCGTTTTTCCATTTCAGGCGCATAACGCTGAACCCAGCGGTAAATCGTGGAGTGATCGACATTCACTCCGCGTTCAGCCAGCATCTCCTGCAGCTCACGGTAACTGATGCCGTATTTGCAGTACCAGCGTACGGCCCACAGAATGATGTCACGCTGAAAATGCCGGCCTTTGAATGGGTTCATGTGCAGCTCCATCAGCAAAAGGGGATGATAAGTTTATCACCACCGACTATTTGCAACAGTGCCAAGCGCGGTGTCCGGAATTTCAGGTTTGTGTCTCTACAAAGACTAACTATCAGAAAAACTCATCGAGCATCAAATGAAACTGCAATTTATTCATATCAGGATTATCAATACCATATTTTTGAAAAAGCCGTTTCTGTAATGAAGGAGAAAACTCACCGAGGCAGTTCCATAGGATGGCAAGATCCTGGTATCGGTCTGCGATTCCGACTCGTCCAACATCAATACAACCTATTAATTTCCCCTCGTCAAAAATAAGGTTATCAAGTGAGAAATCACCATGAGTGACGACTGAATCCGGTGAGAATGGCAAAAGCTTATGCATTTCTTTCCAGACTTGTTCAACAGGCCAGCCATTACGCTCGTCATCAAAATCACTAGCATCAACCAAACCGTTATTCATTCGTGATTGCGCCTGAGCGAGACGAAATACGCGATCGCTGTTAAAAGGACAATTACAAACAGGAATCGAATGCAACCGGCGCAGGAACACTGCCAGCGCATCAACAATATTTTCACCTGAATCAGGATATTCTTCTAATACCTGGAATGCTGTTTTCCCGGGGATCGCAGTGGTGAGTAACCATGCATCATCAGGAGTACGGATAAAATGCTTGATGGTCGGAAGAGGCATAAATGCCGTCAGCCAGTTTAGTCTGACCATCTCATCTGTAACATCATTGGCAACGCTACCTTTGCCATGTTTCAGAAACAACTCTGGCGCATTGGGCTTCCCATACAATCGATAGATTGTCGCACCTGATTGCCCGACATTATCGCGAGCCCATCTATACCCATATAAATCAGCATCCAGGTTGGAATTTAATCGCGGCCTCGAGCAAGACGTTTCCCGTTGAATATGGCTCATAACACCCCTTGTATTACTGTTTATGTAAGCAGACAGTTTTATTGTTCATGATGATATATTTTTATCGGCACTGTTGCAAATAGTCGGTGGTGATAAACTTATCATCCCCTTTTGCTGATGGAGCTGCACATGAACCCATTCAAAGGCCGGCATTTTCAGCGTGACATCATTCTGTGGGCCGTACGCTGGTACTGCAAATACGGCACTGTTGCAAAGTTAGCGATGAGGCAGCCTTTTGTCTTATTCAAAGGCCTTACATTTCAAAAACTCTGCTTACCAGGCGCATTTCGCCCAGGGGATCACCATAATAAAATGCTGAGGCCTGGCCTTTGCGTAGTGCACGCATCACCTCAATACCTTTGATGGTGGCGTAAGCCGTCTTCATGGATTTAAATCCCAGCGTGGCGTTGATTATCCGTTTCAGTTTGCCATGATCGCATTCAATCACGTTGTTCCGGTACTTAATCTGTCGGTGTTCAACGTCAGACGGGCACCGGCCTTCGCGTTTGAGCAGAGCAAGCGCGCGACCATAGGCGGGCGCTTTATCCGTGTTGATGAATCGTGGGATCTGCCACTTCTTCACGTTGTTGAGGATTTTACCCAGAAACCGGTATGCAGCTTTGCTGTTACGACGGGAGGAGAGATAAAAATCGACAGTGCGGCCCCGGCTGTCGACGGCCCGGTACAGATACGCCCAGCGGCCATTGACCTTCACGTAGGTTTCATCCATGTGCCACGGGCAAAGATCGGAAGGGTTACGCCAGTACCAGCGCAGCCGTTTTTCCATTTCAGGCGCATAACGCTGAACCCAGCGGTAAATCGTGGAGTGATCGACATTCACTCCGCGTTCAGCCAGCATCTCCTGCAGCTCACGGTAACTGATGCCGTATTTGCAGTACCAGCGTACGGCCCACAGAATGATGTCACGCTGAAAATGCCGGCCTTTGAATGGGTTCATGTGCAGCTCCATCAGCAAAAGGGGATGATAAGTTTATCACCACCGACTATTTGCAACAGTGCCAATTAAATTAAGTTTAAGGGGTTGTTAACCTCATAATTTGCCATACTTTGGAGAAGTAACCCACCTTTGTATGCCTTTAAATATGGTGAGTATGGCGATTTATGTTACTTTAGAGGGGAAAATCCCTAGAACCCCTTCAAGAAAAACGCACAACACAGGCATTGCTAGTACGCAAATTATCTGGTTATCCATCTAGACACCCTATATTACAAGCATTAACGGAATATAATAGGCTCATCAAAGCCCAATATTTACTTGATTATATTGATGATGCAAGTCTGCGCCAATATGTTCAACGAGCACTGAACCGAGGCGAAGCCTGGCATTTCCTCAGGCGAGCTATTGCATCGGTCAATCGTGACCAGTTCCGTGGAAAAAACGAATCAGAAATAGTCGTCTGGAACGAGTGTGCCCGTTTGACGGCAAATGCTATTATCTACTTTAACTCGATGATCCTAAGTCATCTATTACTGCACTTTGAAGAAGTTGGTGACGAGGAAAAAGCAGCAATAACTCGACAAGTATCACCCGTTGCATGGCAGAACATTAATCTGAGCGGCACTTATCAGTTCGCTAGTAACCGCAAACTACCTGATTTACAGGAAATAACTAGGCCTATTGTTGAAAATGAAGTCTAAAATGAAAGGTAACCCAGCTCCACAAGCCATTAACTGCGAGGGTTGTGGCGATTTATGTTACTTTAGAGGGGAAAATCCCTAGAACCCCTTAGAGGAGATATCGCGATGCATACGCGGAAGGCAATAACGGAGGCGCTTCAAAAACTCGGAGTCCAAACCGGTGACCTCTTGATGGTGCATGCCTCACTTAAAGCGATTGGTCCGGTCGAAGGAGGAGCGGAGACGGTCGTTGCCGCGTTACGCTCCGCGGTTGGGCCGACTGGCACTGTGATGGGATACGCGTCGTGGGACCGATCACCCTACGAGGAGACTCTGAATGGCGCTCGGCTGGATGACGAAGCCCGCCGTACCTGGCTGCCGTTCGATCCCGCAACAGCCGGGACTTACCGTGGGTTCGGCCTGCTGAATCAATTTCTGGTTCAAGCCCCCGGCGCGCGGCGCAGCGCGCACCCCGATGCATCGATGGTCGCGGTTGGTCCGCTGGCTGAAACGCTGACGGAGCCTCACGAACTCGGTCACGCCTTGGGGGAAGGATCGCCCGTCGAGCGGTTCGTTCGCCTTGGCGGGAAGGCCCTGCTGTTAGGTGCGCCGCTAAACTCCGTTACCGCATTGCACTACGCCGAGGCGGTTGCCGATATCCCCAACAAACGGTGGGTGACGTATGAGATGCCGATGCTTGGAAGAGACGGTGAAGTCGCCTGGAAAACGGCATCGGATTACGATTCAAACGGCATTCTCGATTGCTTTGCTATCGAAGGAAAGCCGGATGCGGTTGAAACTATAGCAAATGCTTACGTGAAGCTCGGTCGCCATCGAGAAGGTGTCGTGGGCTTTGCTCAGTGCTACCTGTTCGACGCGCAGGACATCGTGACGTTCGGCGTCACCTATCTTGAGAAGCATTTCGGAACCACTCCGATCGTGCCTCCGCACGAGGCCGTCGAGCGCTCTTGCGAGCCTTCAGGTTAGAGGCCGTCGACAATGATAATCTGGATCAACGGACCTTTCGGCGCCGGAAAGACGACGCTCGCTAAGCGGCTGCGCGATCGGCGTTCCAAATCGCTGATCTTTGACCCCGAGGAAATCGGGTTCGTGGTGAAAGAAACGGTCCCCATGCCAGCGAGCGGAGACTATCAGGATCTCCCCTTGTGGAGGGGACTTACGATCGCGGCGGTCAGGGAGATTCGAAGGAATTACTCGCAGGACATCATCATCCCAATGACGCTCGTGCACCCGGACTATCTGACTGAGATACTCGACGGGGTAAGGCGGATCGACGATCAGCTGCTGCACATCTTTCTGACGCTCAACGAGGACCTATTGCGTCACCGGATCGCGAACCAGACCATGCATCCTGACCCGAATCGAAATGCGGAGATTCGAGAGTGGCGATTAGCGAATGTCGCCCGATGCTTGGCCGCAAGGGAACGGCTTCCATGCACAACCCGTGTTCTCGATAGTGGTGCACACACCAGCGATGAACTCGCAGCGATGGTGCTCGACGGAATCGATGGGCGCACCTGATCGCCTTCGACGCCTGCGCAAAGCGTAGCGCGAGGGTGGCGGGCTCACGACCAAACGCCCAGAGGTCGATCATCGCAGGGATGTTTGGCTTTGTGGTGCGGACGACGGGACTCGAACCCGTACTCTCACAGAGAAGCAGATTTTCGTACCACCTCGACTTTCGCCGCCGTCTGATGACGTTCGTGGTCTGGACTGTCCCTTCGCCATTGCCCGAAGGCTTTAGGCGCCGCCCGTCCAGTCTCTACACCTTCCCCCGAAGGGGCTTGGCTCGGGATTGGCTTAGGGTATTGCCCGTTAGCGTTCCCCGACTTTGAGCGGTTCTACTCCGCGGATTTCCCCGCGGGCACTCCAATTTTAAAGTCTGCTGCGTCTACCGATTTCGCCACGTCCGCCTTTTTTCGCCGTTCCTAGCGCTCGTGCGATGCACCTATGTTGCACCTAGCGCCGAATCGTTCTTCGTCATCCTGAAAAACCACGTCTCCTAAAGCCTTGCATAGCTTATCTTTTCTCCACCACGAACTTTTTTGTGGGATGGTAGAAAAAAAGACTTTTTAAGTCCGCTGGCTTGCCAGGCCTTGTTAGCTTGTACGGTCATGGTTATCGGGTAAAGAATATTGACGGCATCGCTGGTGTCGGTGGCTGAAAAGCCGGCTCCCATCAGGGCAATAGCCATTTCAGATGCAGGCGTACAGGGCAATGGTCAACAGCTACAGCCTGTCTGACGATTCCGGCGTCATGGCTGCGGCGGCTATCACGCATTTTTTGTTCGGTCAGGCGGTGTTTTCGTACCTCAATGGTTGGAGCGTGTTGATCGGACCTGGTACAGGTTTGGACAGCACGGGCTGCAAATACGCAAGGGATTTAATGGGCCTGGTGGCGTTCACGGCTTTTATCGTGACGTTTCTGTTCAGGGGCTACTCATAATCTCGTGGCTCGGCGGTTCCCGGCACACCATGACAGTAAGGAAGGACCCTGTGTCTCAACTCTCCCAGCTTCGAAGCCCCGCCGCCGTGCAGGCTGCCATCGATGAGTTCGTGCAACTGGGCCGCACGAAATTCCTGGCGCGCCACGGCTACGGCAAGTCCCGCGACTTCCTGGTACGTGATCCGAAGACCGGCACCGATTGCGATTCCAAGGCCATCGCCGGTGTGGCCTTCGGCAAGCAATTTCCCGAGCAGGGCCCGCTCACTGCTGACAGCTTCTCCGGTGGCGAGGCGACCGTCGTTCCGGCGCTGACGCGGCTCGGGTTTCGCATCATTCGCATCGGCGAAGACTGGTCCGAAGAAGAGGTCCTGGCCACGGTCGAAGACTATTTCGACATGCTGCGTGCCGAGGCGGCTGGGGAGCCGTACAACAAGTCCGAGCACAACCAGGCACTGCGCCAACTGCTGAACGGTCGCAGCAAGTCTTCAGTCGAGCTCAAGCACCAGAACATTAGCGCCGTACTCGATGCCCTGGGCCTGCCCTATATCAACGGCTACAAGCCACGCGGCAACAGCCAACTGCTGCTGCGTAAATCCGTACACGCCTACGTTCTGGAACATCAGCAGACGGTCGGCGCTCTTGTCGATGCCCTGGAGGAGGTAAAACTTCCGGGTGACAAAACCTACCGAGCGGCTTTGGTAGAACCACCCGCCCGTGAAGTGCTTGTGCGTACCCCGGCATCTCTACGGCAACGCCTACCGCGAAAGTTCGATTATGCCGCTCGCGATGAAGCCAACCGCAAGCTGGGCCGGGCAGGGGAGCAGTGGGTGATTGGCTACGAACAGCAACGCCTGACCGAGCTCGGCCACCCAGAGCTTTTTCAGCGGCTGGATTGGGTGTCCGACACCCAGGGAGACGGTGCGGGGTTCGACATCCTGTCGTTCGAAGAGGACGCCCATGAGCGCTTCATCGAGGTGAAAACCACCAATGGCGGGGTAGGCTCGTCTTTCTTGGTCAGCCACAACGAACTCGAATTCTCCAAGGAGGCGGGCGATCAATTCCATCTGTATCGCGTGTTCCAGTTTCGGGACGGTCCGCGCCTGTTCACGCTACCCGGCGACCTCAGCCAACATGTGCATCTCAAGCCGACGGACTACCGGGCGAGTTTCCGGAGTTTGGTGGGGTAAAGGCAGGGTTCTGTTGAGCCGAATGGCTGTGTGCGGCCGATTCTGTTGAAAAAGTAGCGGCCTCCCCATGCCGTTGGCAAAATTGCTTTGTCAGCGAGCGTGGGGGCGAACAGCATGATGGGACAGTTACCGGGAGGACAGCAGCGCCTGTTCTACTCGTTCAATCTGGAAGATCACGTCCCGGCCCAACATCTCCTGCGCAGCATCGACCAGTGCTTGGATCTCAGTGATCTACGTGCCTACCTGGCAGATTTCTATAGCCCCATCGGGCGTCCCTCGATTGACCCGGAGTTGATGGTGCGCATGCTGGTCGTCGGCTACTTGCTATGGCATTCGTTCCGAGCGGCGATTGTGCGAAGAGGTGCACCTGAACCTGGCCTATCGCTGGTTCTGCCGGTTGGGTCTGGAAGACGAAGTCCCCAATCACTCGACCTTCTCGAAGAATCGCCATGGGCGTTTTCGTGACAGCGATCTATTCCGCTGGTTATTCAATGAGGTGCTGCGGCGCTGCATGGCAGCCGGCCTAGTCAAGGGTGAAGGTTTCGCCGTCGACGCCAGCATCATTAAGGCGGATGCCAGCCGGCAACGTGGGGTGGCGGGAGATGAGGTCGATTGGAACGATCCAAAGCTCAGCAGCCGCGCAGTGCGCGAGTACCTCGAAGCCCTTGATGAAGAGGCGCTGGCTGAGGCTCTTCCCAAGAAAATTTCGCTCACTGATCCTCAGTCCCGTTGGACAGCAGCGCCAGGTGGCCCGGCCTTTTTTGCCTACTCCACGAATTACCTGATCGACACTGAGCACGGTGTGATCATGGACGTGGAAGCTACCCCGGCGCACCGTACCGCCGAAGTCGATTCGACTAGGACGATGGTCGAGCGTGTCGAGGCGCAGTTCGATCTCACACCGGAACGCCTTATCGGCGATACCGCTTATGGCACCGCCCCGATGCTGGCCTGGATGGTCGAAGAAAAGGACATCGAACCGCATGTGCCGGTGTGGGACAAGACCGAGCGCAAGGACGACAGCCTCTCCAGTAACGACTTTCACTGGAGTCAGGACGCCAATGAATATCGCTGCCCAGCCGGCAAACCGCTACGCAGTGAATGGCGCGCCTTCACCCAGCAAAGGTCGCGGGTAACTAAGGCCAAAACCGTCATTTACCGCTCCAGCCAAACCGACTGCGCCACCTGCCCGTTGAAAGCGAAATGCTGCCCCAACACGCCGAATCGGAAGATCGTCCGCAGCATCCATGAGGCTGCCCGCGACGTGGCTCGACGCATCGCCAAGACACCGGAGTACCTCGTCTCTCGCTGCGAACGAAAGAAGGTGGAGATGCTTTTCGCCCACCTCAAACGGATCATGAAACTCGACCGTTTACGACTGCGTGGCCTAACGGGTGCCACTGACGAATTCACCTTGGCTGCGATGGTGCAGAACCTGCGCCGCATGGCCAAGCTTTTGCCTCAAGGGCCACCGCTGACGGGATAGGTATGCCTGCTACGAGCAGAAACCCTCAAATTAACCCTTAAACCTGAGCAAGGACGCTCAGTGAAACGCCGGAAGGCAACTTGAAGTGGCTTGCAGCCACTTCGACAGCAGGCACACCTGATCGGCAGGCTGCCGCTAAAGCTACTTTTTCAACAGAATCGGCCGATTTGTGCCGGTCGTCAAGGACCGCTTCGGATCACTCTCAACCGGATCGCGGGCCAGCTGATTTGCTAAAACCCGCGCCAAACTCAACGAAGGATTTCGCATGATCCGTTTTTTTTGGCGATCACGCTCGGCCTGATGGTTGGCTGCTCGTCGAGTTCAAGTTCGATCTGATCAGTGAGCGGTAGCGCAAGTGGATCGCCTCAGCCAAGCAGCGTTGTTGCCGGCGGCCGGAAGAAAGCCTTGAACTAGTAGCGGAAAGGATGAAACTTTATTTTTACGATTCTCAGCATTTTCCAAGGTTGAGCGAAAATTAGGATGATACTTTAATGATTCCGGCCTCCATCCCCACAAAACGCTTGCAGATGGCAGAATTGAAATAAGTCATTGTTTTAAATGGATTTTTGCAGGAATTGCTACGTTGCAGGGTCCTGTAGTTAGGATGACACTTTATTTTCCTCCCACACCATTTGCAACGGTTAGGCAACAAGCATTAAGTGTAATGAATAACCAAGATATAGAAACGCTATGCCTGTACTTAAAAAAGCAAAAACGCACGGTAGAAGAATATCAATGGCAATATTATGATGATCAAAACGGGTTAATTGAGCAGTTATTAAGGCCCGTGTTTCTATGTCTTGAATGCCAAGCAGGTAAAGGCTCAGAAGCATTAGTGACCCAGCTCAAAACCACAAAAACAGAACTATTAGCAGGTAATACATTGCAAACAATGGATAGTACACTTATCCAACAAAAACATCGTCCATGGTTAATTAACAAGGATGTTGTTCATCCACAGCGATACGAATGGTTGCTTTACCGTCAACTGGCTTCTCGGCTTAATGGTCGAATTTACTTATCAAACGTCACTAAATATCGTGCGCTAGAAGACGACTTAATTGCATCGTCAATACAGCCTGATCTATTGGCATCATCAACATTGGAAAAGCTAAAGCAGCCGATTCAGAAGCTACTGCAAGTAAAACAAATACGCTTAACAACATCCCTAGAAGATGTTGCTCGTCACATTGATAATGGTGATAACCGCAATGTGATCATGAAGAGCCGAAGTGGCACACGATGGCGACTGCCAGTTAAAGGCTCCCAATCACTTGTCAACAACCCTTTCTTTAAACAAATGATCCCCGTCAGTATTGCTGATGTGTTGCGTTATGTTGAACAAGAAACCAACTTTATGCAATGCTTCGCACACGTGCTGCCAATACAAAAACAAGTAGGCGCCAATCAGGATGATTTATTGGCTATTCTAATTGCGAATGCGACACATCGCGGCGTATATGGGATGGCACAAATATCTGATCGCAGTTATGAGCATCTAAGCACTATACAAGCTAATTATATTAGGCCTGAAACCTTGCAAGAGGCTAGTGATATCATCAATAACGCAGTAGCGGCACTCCCTATTTTCCGCCACTATCACATCCAAGAAGACGTCCTGCACGCCAGTACCGATGGGCAAAAATTTGAAACTCACCTTGAGACTTTTAAAACTCGCTACTCCTCGAAATACTTCGGCACCAACAAAGGTATTACGGCCATGACGTTAGTTGCCAATCATAGTGCGTTAAATGCCCGTATCATAGGATCTAATGAGCATGAGTCCCATTATATTTACGACTTACTACAATCTAATACTAGTGATCTTAAGCCAGATGTCCTCTCAACCGACACCCATGGTGTTAATCATGTTAATTATGCCTTATTGGATTTATGCGGTTATAGTTTTGCGCCTAGGTATGCTCAGTTCACCAGTGTGATCAATGACCTATTTAACGTAACTGAAAGCGACGACGGAAACACGCATCTGGCGCTGAAAAAGCCGATAAAAATGAATGTGATTGAAGAAGGCTGGCAGGATATTCAGCGTATTGTGTTATCCCTTCAAGAAAAACGCACAACACAGGCATTGCTAGTACGCAAATTATCTGGTTATCCATCTAGACACCCTATATTACAAGCATTAACGGAATATAATAGGCTCATCAAAGCCCAATATTTACTTGATTATATTGATGATGCAAGTCTGCGCCAATATGTTCAACGAGCACTGAACCGAGGCGAAGCCTGGCATTTCCTCAGGCGAGCTATTGCATCGGTCAATCGTGACCAGTTCCGTGGAAAAAACGAATCAGAAATAGTCGTCTGGAACGAGTGTGCCCGTTTGACGGCAAATGCTATTATCTACTTTAACTCGATGATCCTAAGTCATCTATTACTGCACTTTGAAGAAGTTGGTGACGAGGAAAAAGCAGCAATAACTCGACAAGTATCACCCGTTGCATGGCAGAACATTAATCTGAGCGGCACTTATCAGTTCGCTAGTAACCGCAAACTACCTGATTTACAGGAAATAACTAGGCCTATTGTTGAAAATGAAGTCTAAAATGAAAGGTAACCCAGCTCCACAAGCCATTAACTGCGAGGGTTGTGGCGATTTATGTTACTTTAGAGGGGAAAATCCCTAGAACCCCCATATAGAGCATAATTACTCGAAAGGACTGTAATGTTGTGCTGCTCTATAAGATCCTTGAGTTGAAATACAGGTACACCCATCTTTATGCCTAAGTCTTTAGCTTCTTGTGAACGAGCCACAGTACAACCGTCATTATTAGATAATACGATTACTGGTTTATTATTCAGGCTTGGATTAAAGACACGTTCACAACTTACATAACAGTTATTAATGTCTACCAAAGCAAAGATCTTATTTTGATTTTCCATGTAGATTAGACCAATAGGATTAGATTATTTATGTTTCCTAAATGGCTTAATGACAAAGGTCACTACACCCCATATTAATAATTCTTGGCAATCATTAAGGTGAATGTCGTCATAATCTGGATTTTCAGCTTTAAGCCAACACTTATCACCTTCAACCATTAACCGTTTAACGGTGAACTCATTGTCAATTAAGGCAATAACAATATCTTCGTGTTTAGCTTCAAGACTACGATCCACTAGAAGCTCATCATCAATTTCAATGCCTGCGTCACGCATGGAAAGAGAAGCAACTTTGACAACAAATGTTGTAGCTTCATTTTTCACAAGGTGTTCATTCATATCTAAAGTTTTATCAATATAATCCTGTGCGGGAGAGGGGAAACCAGCGGCCACTTTTTCAGAAGCCAAAGGAATACGTTTAAATGTTGTAGGATTAATTAAGGTAATAGAAGCTACATCATTGAAAGTAGGCTTTTTATTGCCCGCTAAGAAATTTTTAATCTCTACAATACGCGATACTGGTACACGAATAGTCTTAGTCGGTTCATCATAAATGGTCTTTCTTCCTGCACCTTCCCTATAACCACCTTTTGTTTTTGCATTCATAAAAGCCCTCTTTGATTTTGTGACAAAATCAAATATTAAGCTTTAAATTATTGGAAAAACAATATAAAAATGATAAATGGTCATAAAAAATTTTCTAATAACAACTTAAATACGTATTGTAACGGCTCAAATAAAATGAATAGGATCTTCTAAAAGGAGTTATTTATATAGTGAGCTAGATGCATGCTTCGGATAAGAGTTGCTATTTTAAATAAAAAAACTTTTAGATATAGCTACAAATAATTGATTGAATAGCAATCAATTAAATTTAATTTCTTAAAATTATATTTTACCTTAGATGAAATTTATGTAACCTATGTAACATAACAGATATCATATAGGTTACATCATGGCAAAAGGTGAATCAGGACGTATAGTTCTGGAAGTAGACCCCGAATTAAAGAAAGCTCTTTACTCGATCTTAGCTCATAAACAGCAAACGTTGAAAGACTGGTTCACTGATAAAGCGCATAAGCATATAGAGGAAAATAAGCCAGAACTTATTAAAAGCTTTTTGAAGGAACGTAATGAAATTTAAAGTAGATCAGACCACTCAAAAATTACGTGGCGGTTATTATACTCCTCAAAATTTGGCAGATTTTGTTTCTAAATGGGTATTGGAAAAGCAGCCTAAATCGGTGCTTGAACCAAGTTGTGGTGATGGAGTATTTATTCAAGCTTTACACAACAACAAGTGTGACAAAAATATAGAACTGTCATGTTTTGAATTGCTTGATACTGAAGTTCAAAAAGCATCTAACCTGTGTACAGAATTAGGATTCAAGAATGCTAGTGTTACATCTGGCGATTTTTTAGTATGGGCGAATGATCAACTTGATAAAAAAATTGAATTATTTGATGCAGTTATAGGTAATCCTCCTTTCATTAGATATCAGTTTTTAGAAAAGTCATTTCAGGAACAGGCAGAACTTGTTTTTAAAAAACTAGATCAAAAATTTACTAAACACACGAATGCTTGGGTTCCTTTCTTATTATCAACGCTTGCTCTATTAAACAAGGGTGGGCGTATGGCTATGGTTATTCCATCTGAGATAATTAATGTAATGCATGCTCAGTCTTTGCGTAGCTATATGGGTGAAATTTGTTCAAAGATATTGATCATAGATCCAAAAGAAATCTGGTTTGAAAATACTCTGCAAGGTGCTGTAATTATCATGGCAGAGAAAAAAACCGATATCAGCATACCATCTGAGGGTGTTGGTATTCTTAGTGTCGAAGGTTCTGAGTTTTTGGAAAAAAGTCCTGAGGTATTATTCAATGAAACATTAGGAATTAATGGTGAAACAGTAGAGGGTAAATGGACTAAAGCAGTCTTAAATAAAAGTGAAATTTCATTAATTAATAAGATTATTAGTCATGAATCAGTTCACAAATTTAAAACTATAGCTACAGTAGATGTTGGTATTGTAACTGGAGCTAATAAATTCTTCTTAGTAGACAACGAAACCGTAGAGACATACAACCTTTCAGCTTATGCTCATCCAATGTTTGGTAAAAGCCAACATTGTCCAGGTATTTTATATGATGAAAATCAGCATAAATCAAACCAGTTAAACAACCTTCCAACAAACTTTTTGTATATTGAATCTGATTACAATGAACTTCCTTTAAGTGTTCAGAATTATATACAACTTGGGGAGCAGGAAAAGCTCAATGAACGGTATAAGTGTCGTATACGAAAGCCTTGGTATAAAGTTCCATC
Source organism: Acinetobacter nosocomialis (assembly GCF_041021905.1). NCBI lineage: Bacteria > Pseudomonadati > Pseudomonadota > Gammaproteobacteria > Moraxellales > Moraxellaceae > Acinetobacter > Acinetobacter nosocomialis. Next base: position 111,049 of record NZ_CP157433.1, on the reverse strand, counting down.
AATTTATAGTACAGAGATTGGGATGCTAAAGCGCTGTCATGAGGCCCCTAGACTAATTTTGAATAGCGTCGGAGCTTATACGACTGATACGGCCTATCGTATTACATCTAGTTTCACAAATGCTGAAAATTTAGTTTGTAGCTTCTTAAACCCGTTAACTGCTATCACAGCAGAATTAGAAGGTAGATATTATGGTGGAGGTGTGTTGGAGCTTGTTCCTTCTGAAATTGAGAAGCTATATATACCTGTAATTGATGATTATAAACATGATCCTGATACTCTGAACCAATTAGTAAAGGATGGAAAAGTTGAGGAAGTTATTAGAAACCAAGGCGAAGCCATTTTCACTAAATTAGGGTTCTCTAAACAAGATAATGAAGAGCTTATGAAAATCTGGCAAAAATTGCGTGATCGTCGTATGCGTAAATAAAATTACATATTTGCGTGTTGTATAGTTAAAATTTATCTATTGGCAGATAATTTATATAATATGAAGTAGGGAGGAAATTTATTTCCTCCCTACTTCTTTGTTAGAGTGAGCTATATAGTTCGTTCACATTTGGTATATTTTTATCAAAATCACCTAAGTCGAAAAGAATTTTAAGCAGGTCATTCATTTCTAAAACCATAGCATCAAATTGTCTTTTTAACGTGACTCTTGAACGGTTGTCTGCTTTGGAAAGATCTGTGTATAGCTTATTCATTTTTGCTTGCAGACTAGCTATCTGATCATGCTTCTCTTTTTCCGACTGATTTTCGAAATCAATTATAGGAATAGGCATACGAGTCTGTACTTTCGTTCCACGAGCAATAAATCCACCTCTAAATACTTCGCCATAAACTGATGCAAACCATTCTAAATACTTAGATGATAGAAGAGCTTGTATATAATAAATTGAGTATGGACTATGTTCAGGCACATTAATAATACTATATCCGGCAGTCCCTCCAGAAGAAACAAAAGTTCGATGATTATCTATAGAGTATTTGTAGCCATTTGATAAAACTCCTACAATAATTTTCTGAGGAACATCACAATTTTCGAGTGCTTGGCTACGTCCATATCTATACCATTCATTGGATGTCGTAGGATCTGGTTTTATAGAACGTTTGTCGTTATCAAGATGTTCTTTCACTAGATGGAGAAAGTCGAACATTTTTGGATATGTAGTCCTTAGCTCTTCGTATTCTACAAAAACAATATGATTACTTACTTTCTTATATGGATAAATCACAAAAGCATTAGGCTCAACATCTTTATATGTGTAAAAGTGATCATCACCTGAGCGTTGAGTTTCAAAGTAAGGTCTCGTAAGCTCCTTTTCTACGTGGTAAATACTGCCTTGGTACTCAAAGTAAATATACCCATCTTCGGTTTTAATTTCCTTATGAATGTAATATTCGTTAGCACTTGTCTGTATACCGTTAGCAATTGCTTTTTTACCTAAAATATTACCTAAAGGTTGAGAGTTTCTATACATTAGTTCTAGAATTTGATTTATTTCATTTTCTAAAATCCATGTATCTGCATCAAGATTAGCAATTTCATAGGTACTAGTATTTACAACGTCTTCATCCCGAGCTAGCCATTTTTTAAAGTCTTTCACTTCGTAAAAAGAAAACTCAGTTTGTTGTGATTTTTTTAAAAATAACAAACAAGTATAAGTCGTCTTATTTTTAAAAACTTGGTTTGCACCAAATGAAATTAACTTACAAAGAGATTTACTATCTACTAGTAGTTGTCGCAAGTTTTTACCTGCACCTACTTTTACAAATTTTGATGGTAGGATATAACCTAGATAACCATTGTCTTTAAGTAACTGTAATGACCGCTCAACAAAAAGAAAATACTTATCAAACTGCTTAAATGCTGATTTATATTTCTTTTTATATAGTGGTAGTTCTAAAGGAGTGAGCTGCTTCATATGCTCAGTTGCCATATAAGGCGGATTACCTACGATTACATCAAATTTAAGATCAATATTGAAGGGATTAATCGCTAAAACGTCAGTACTCTTTACATTATCTGTTAGTTCTATCAAGCTATTACCAAACAAAATATTTTCATCAGTCTTCGGTAAAATTGGAATATCTGATGTAATAGTTTCTTTTGATTCACCTTCAAGAAGTTTTAATAGTAATCCAAACGAACATGCTTTTACAGCATTAAAATCCTTATCGATTCCATAAATACAATTATTTAAAATCTCCTTTTTAACTGGAAACTTTAATTTGAAACTGTGTTCAGTAAGTTGTTGCAATTTCGAACGATCATGTTCGATGTAATAATCGATTAGTATATCTTGTATGACCTGAAATATTTCTAGAAGAAATGCTCCTGAACCACAAGCAATATCTGCAAATTTTGAGTTTAATATTTGTTTATCTGTTTTGCCCTGACAGAACTCTATAACAGTATTTCGTATTATCTCTTTTATAATGTGTGTAGGGGTTGTGACGACATCTCTATCAAGGTGTTCCGCCTTGGGCTTAATTTCGATTTTCCCATATTGATTGAGACGAATCTTTTCACTTAAAAATACTTCATAAATATTTCCTAAAATATCTGAAGAAAATACCGAAAATGAATAAGTACTTTGAGGGAAATATAGTTGCTCAATAATAGTCCAAATATATGATTCTTGGTTATTTATCAGTTGATTGATATATGATAAGGAAAATAATCCTGAGTTATACTTTTTATCGGAAAATTTTAATTTATCAACTAGTGACTTAAAATCTTTGTTTTTGGCAAAGTGATAAAGTGTCTCATAGTCTTCTAACTCTCTATCTTCACAAACTCGAAGAAAAACAATACTGTTTATATAGTCCTGAGTTAGATCATTAAGCTGTTCTTCATTTAATTCTGGTTTTATAGAAATAAAATCATTCGCCAACATTACCCGCCAATTATTGATTTGCTGTAGAAATAAATCGTCTACACTAAAACGAGATATCTTACTTTCAATATCTGACCATTCTGTTTCAAATTGGCCCGAGTAAACGCTTTCTCTCCCAATTAATTTCTTAATTTCATCAAAGTTATCGACAAGTTCTGTGTAATGGTAAAGCTTGATTCGAGAAGTTGATGCTAAATCACTTTCAGAAACAGGGTTCGAACAGTCATATATCGCTATATATTCAAAATTGGTAAGGACTGAAATTTTCAACTTTGCAGTAAATCCGTAGCGACGGACTTGTTTTGCTGGTTCAGGATCGATATCAATATGAACACTTGGTTTTTTAGCTTCTACAAAAAATTTACGCTCTGAAAAGAGACGAAAGGTATAGTCTGGCTTTTTTGTATTTTCATTAGACTTAAATCGAATTCCTTCTTCAACCAAAACCTCACGTTCATGAGTACTTTTTCTAGTAACATTGGTTATATCCCAGCCTAAAATGGCAAAAAATTGATCAATAAAATCAGTACGTAGTTGAGTTTCATTATATCGAGTAGAACGGTAAAATTCGATATCCTGATTATATCTCTCAATTAGACCTTTTAAATTTCCTAAGCTATTCATTATGTTATCTAAGTTTTTAAATCAAAGACTATAATATTACAATCGCTCGCTTAACACGACGTTTATATGTCTAAATATTAATTAATAAAGATTCTTATAAATTGAAATGGGAATTATTTCGAATTTGTAAGAGTTACATTTAAAAGAAATCCAAAAATTTCTTGACCTTTATTTTTAATTAGAATTTTTACATACAATCAAATTTCCTTATTTTTGTTGGACTGTAGAAAGTCCTTAAAATGGTTTCTTTTTACTTCATTGATAGCCAATTCTGGATCAATGCCATTACTTTTTAAGCTAGATATCAATGAGACTGTAATTGCTAAATTTAAAGGAATAATTTCTTTGCTCTTATAGTTAGTTATAGAATTCGGATTCATACCTATCAAGGTAGCTAATTCTTTAATTGTTAAACCAATTTTAATAAGTTCAATCTGAAATTCTTGATATGTCATATATAGCACCTCTCTGTAAAATCTATCACATTAAAAATGTGTTAACAAACTTTATATGTGCATACATAAATTAATAGAGTTCAATCACCATTTTTAATATCTATTTTTAAGGCTCTTTGAACTGTTGCCACCCCTACTCCAAACTGTCTAGCTACACTTCTAAATGTTGCCCTTTCTTTCCGCATAGCGTTTTGTACTTCTGAATAGTCTACTTTTCGCTTTCTACCCTTATATAAACCCTTTGCTTTAGCTTTAGCAATTCCTTCTTTTTGACGTTCACGAATCATTGAGCGTTCAAATTCAGCAAATGCTGCAAGCATCTGAAACATTAGTTTATTCATTGCTGATTGGGCTATATCATGGCTGAAAATCAGATTCTCCTTATGGAAAATTATAGTTATCCCACGATCATTGAGACTGTTCACAAGATTGTTTAGATCATTTGTATTACGTGCCAGACGGTCAATACTATGAACATGCACCGTATGGCACTGTTGCAAATAGAGATTTGAGTCGATGATGTTCCCTTTAAAAAGTACTTAGAGACCGAAAACCCTGTTGATTAGACACACTTCACCCTGAGGCTGACCATAATAAAATGACGATGCTTGTCCTTTACGTAGTGCACGCATGACTTCAATACCTTTAATTGTGGCATAAGCCGTCTTCATAGATTTGAATCCTAATGTGGCCCTGATGATCCGCTTTAGCTTGCCATGATCACATTCAATCACGTTATTTTTATACTTAATCTGCCTGTGCTCAAGGTCTGGTGGACATTTACCTTCCCGTTTTAACCGTGATAAAGCACGTCCATATGTGGGTGCTTTATCCGTGTTGATCACTTGTGGAATTTGCCACTTCTTCACATTATTTAAAATTTTTCCAAGAAAACAATATGCTGATTTGGTATTACGTCTAGAAGAAAGATAAAAATCAATGGTATCGCCACGTTGATCGACTGCACGATACAGATAAGACCATCGTCCATTCACTTTTACATAGGTTTCATCAATATGCCACGAGCTCAGATCTGTAGGATTACGCCAATACCAGCGTAAACGTTTTTCTATTTCAGGAGCATAACGTTGAACCCAACGGTAAATAGTCGTGTGATCAACATTCACACCCCGTTCGGCCAGCATTTCCTGCAGTTCACGATAGCTAATGCCATATTTACAATACCAGCGCACAGCCCAAAGAATGATTTCGCCCTGAAAATGCCGACCATGGAAAGGATTCATATGCTGCACCTTTAGCTAAAACAGTCTTCAGCTTACCATTCGTGGTTATTTGCAACAGTGCCGCTGACGCACACCATCGCCCACCGGGTGGGTCGCTATCTGGAACGGCAAGGCCTGCTGGAACGGGATGTCGAAAACAGCTATCTGGCCTCGGATGCGGTGGATGACGACCCGATGACACCCCTGCTGGGGCACTCGATCACTTACCGTATCGCTGTCGGTTCACAGGCGGGGCGAAAGGTGTTCACTTTGCAAACTCTGCCGACCAGTGGTGATCCGTTCGGTGACGGGATTGGCAAGGTAGCCGGGTCCAGCCTGCACGCCGGCGTGGCGGCCAGGGCCGATGAACGCAAGAAGCTCGAACGGCTGTGCCGGTACATCAGCCGCCCGGCGGTATCCGAGAAGCGGCTGTCGTTAACACGAGGCGGCAACGTGCGCTACCAGCTCAAGACGCCGTACCGGGACGGCACCACGCACGTCATTTTCGAACCATTGGATTTCATTGCAAGGCTGGCCGCCCTGGTACCGAAGCCCAGAGTCAACCTAACCCGCTTCCACGGGGTGTTCGCACCCAACAGTCGGCACCGGGCGTTGGTCACGCCGGCAAAACGGGGCAGGGGCAACAAGGTCAGGGTGGCTGATGAACCGGCAACACCAGCACAACGGCGAGCGTCGATGACATGGGCGCAACGGCTCAAGCGTGTTTTCAATATCGACATCGAGACCTGCAGCGGCTGCGGCGGCGCCATGAAAGTCATCGCCTGCATTGAAGACCCTATAGTGATCAAGCAGATCCTTGATCACCTGAAGCACAAAGCCGAAACCAGCGGGACCAGGGCGTTACCCGAAAGCCGGGCGCCACCGGCTGAGCTGCTCCTGGGTCTGTTTGACTGACGAGCCTGAAGGCCAACGATACCAATCAAAATGCTGCGTTCACAGCGCCGCGGCAGGGATCCGCCGTGCTGGTTGTCGGAAAAGGAGCCGCTAGTGGGAAAGAGGAGGGTAAATTTTCAGCGTTGCTGGCTCCCCGTCAGCCGGATTGGGTTGCATCGCAGGGGTGTCGAAAGAGTCAACTGCGGTCCAAAGCTGTTGGACTTGGGTGAAAAGGGCGTTTATTCTTCCTATACGTGCCGCGTTCCAGGCGGCGACTATGAGGGCTATGTCGATGCCCATGTGCGCCGGCTGGAGGCGCTACGCCGGGCCGGTATCGTCGAGCGGATCGACGCCGACCAATGGCGCATCCCCGATGATCTGGTCAGCCGTGCCGCCGCCCATGACGCCGGCCGAGACAGTCAGGCCAGCGTTCGCGTCCTTTCCCCGGTCGATCTGAACAAACAGATCGGATCGGACGGCGCGACCTGGCTGGACCGGCGGCTGATCCACGGCGAGACGGCCGACCTTGCGCCAACCGGCTTCGGGCAACAAGTCCGCGAAGCCATGGACCAGCGCCGCGAGCACCATATCGAACAGGGCGACGCCACCCGCAGCCGGGACAGCCGCGTCTTCTACCGGCGCAACCTTCTCGCCATCCTGCGGGAGCGCGAGGTAGCCGGCGTCGGATCGGATATGGCTTTGAGTAAGGGCCTGCCGTTCCGCGCCGCCACGGACGGCGAGAGCGTCAGCGGCAAGTTTACCGGAACCGTGCATCTATCGAGCGGCAAGTTCGCCGTGGTCGAGAAATCCCATGAGTTCACCCTTGTCCCGTGGCGGCCGATCATCGACCGCCAACTCGGCCGCGAGGTTATGGGCATCGTGCAGGGCGGGTCGGTGTCGTGGCAGTTAGGGCGGCAGAGGGGGCTGGAACGCTGAGTGCGCCCATGCCGCATTGCGAAGCAAAAGATAATCGGATAAAATGTAGCAATTCATATTCGTAAGCGTGGAGTAATCAGATGGGAAATTCCAAGTCAGCAGACAAGTAAGCCGCAACAACCAGTATTGTTGTTGCGGCGCTCTGTAAGGCTAGTCTCATCTGATTGCTGACGAGCAGACGTCGCCCGGTATTCCTTAATCGAGGGTTGATTCGTCATGACCACCACACGCCCCGCGTGGGCCTATACGCTGCCGGCAGCACTGCTGCTGATGGCTCCTTTCGACATCCTCGCTTCACTGGCGATGGATATTTATCTCCCTGTCGTTCCAGCGATGCCCGGCATCCTGAACACGACGCCCGCTATGATCCAACTCACGTTGAGCCTCTATATGGTGATGCTCGGCGTGGGCCAGGTGATTTTTGGTCCGCTCTCAGACAGAATCGGGCGACGGCCAATTCTACTTGCGGGCGCAACGGCTTTCGTCATTGCGTCTCTGGGAGCAGCTTGGTCTTCAACTGCACCGGCCTTTGTCGCTTTCCGTCTACTTCAAGCAGTGGGCGCGTCGGCCATGCTGGTGGCGACGTTCGCGACGGTTCGCGACGTTTATGCCAACCGTCCTGAGGGTGTCGTCATCTACGGCCTTTTCAGTTCGATGCTGGCGTTCGTGCCTGCGCTCGGCCCTATCGCCGGAGCATTGATCGGCGAGTTCTTGGGATGGCAGGCGATATTCATTACTTTGGCTATACTGGCGATGCTCGCACTCCTAAATGCGGGTTTCAGGTGGCACGAAACCCGCCCTCTGGATCAAGTCAAGACGCGCCGATCTGTCTTGCCGATCTTCGCGAGTCCGGCTTTTTGGGTTTACACTGTCGGCTTTAGCGCCGGTATGGGCACCTTCTTCGTCTTCTTCTCGACGGCTCCCCGTGTGCTCATAGGCCAAGCGGAATATTCCGAGATCGGATTCAGCTTTGCCTTCGCCACTGTCGCGCTTGTAATGATCGTGACAACCCGTTTCGCGAAGTCCTTTGTCGCCAGATGGGGCATCGCAGGATGCGTGGCGCGTGGGATGGCGTTGCTTGTTTGCGGAGCGGTCCTGTTGGGGATCGGCGAACTTTACGGCTCGCCGTCATTCCTCACCTTCATCCTACCGATGTGGGTTGTCGCGGTCGGTATTGTCTTCACGGTGTCCGTTACCGCGAACGGCGCTTTGGCAGAGTTCGACGACATCGCGGGATCAGCGGTCGCGTTCTACTTCTGCGTTCAAAGCCTGATAGTCAGCATTGTCGGGACATTGGCGGTGGCACTTTTAAACGGTGACACAGCGTGGCCCGTGATCTGTTACGCCACGGCGATGGCGGTACTGGTTTCGTTGGGGCTGGTGCTCCTTCGGCTCCGTGGGGCTGCCACCGAGAAGTCGCCAGTCGTCTAACCGACGACTGGTAGCAGGCCCGCTCCGATGCGGCGCACTAACCATCGAAACCTCGTGAATGTCGGTATCCTGTCTGGCAGGATACCGCTCATTTCCCTTGTTCAGTTCATCGCCGTCGCCGAGCATCTGAATTTTCGGCATGCGGCCAAGGCACTTGGTATCAGCCAGTCGAGCGTCAGCGCGCGTGTGAAAGCGCTGGAGGATAACCTTGGTGTCCTGCTATTTGAGCGCCATGCGCGGGGCGTTCGGCTAACAGACGCAGGCAAACCCTTCTCTATCAGATCGTTGACGAGTATTACCCGGCATTCGCTGCGCTTATGGCAGAGCAGGGAAAGGAATTGCCGGGCTATGTGCAACGGGAATTTGAAGAATTTCTCCAATGCGGGCGGCTGGAGCATGGCTTTCTACGGGTTCGCTGCGAGTCTTGCCACGCCGAGCACCTGGTCGCTTTCAGCTGTAAGCGTCGCGGTTTCTGCCCGAGCTGTGGGGCGCGGCGGATGGCCGAAAGTGCCGCCTTGCTGGTTGATGAAGTACTGCCTGAACAACCCATGCGTCAGTGGGTGTTGAGCTTCCCGTTTCAGCTGCGTTTCCTGTTTGCCAGCCGGCCCGAGATCATGGGGTGGGTGCTGGGCATCGTTTACCGCGTCATTGCCACGCACCTGGTCAAGAAAGCGGGCCATACCCACCAAGTGGCCAAGACGGGCGCGGTCACCCTGATCCAGCGTTTTGGATCGGCGCTCAATCTGAATGTTCACTTCCACATGCTGTTTCTCGACGGTGTGTATGTCGAGCAATCCCACGGCTCAGCGCGTTTCCGCTGGGTCAAGGCGCCGACCAGCCCAGAGCTCACCCAGCTGACGCACACCATCGCCCACCGGGTGGGTCGCTATCTGGAACGGCAAGGCCTGCTGGAACGGGATGTCGAAAACAGCTATCTGGCCTCGGATGCGGTGGATGACGACCCGATGACACCCCTGCTGGGGCACTCGATCACTTACCGTATCGCTGTCGGTTCACAGGCGGGGCGAAAGGTGTTCACTTTGCAAACTCTGCCGACCAGTGGTGATCCGTTCGGTGACGGGATTGGCAAGGTAGCCGGGTCCAGCCTGCACGCCGGCGTGGCGGCCAGGGCCGATGAACGCAAGAAGCTCGAACGGCTGTGCCGGTACATCAGCCGCCCGGCGGTATCCGAGAAGCGGCTGTCGTTAACACGAGGCGGCAACGTGCGCTACCAGCTCAAGACGCCGTACCGGGACGGCACCACGCACGTCATTTTCGAACCATTGGATTTCATTGCAAGGCTGGCCGCCCTGGTACCGAAGCCCAGAGTCAACCTAACCCGCTTCCACGGGGTGTTCGCACCCAACAGTCGGCACCGGGCGTTGGTCACGCCGGCAAAACGGGGCAGGGGCAACAAGGTCAGGGTGGCTGATGAACCGGCAACACCAGCACAACGGCGAGCGTCGATGACATGGGCGCAACGGCTCAAGCGTGTTTTCAATATCGACATCGAGACCTGCAGCGGCTGCGGCGGCGCCATGAAAGTCATCGCCTGCATTGAAGACCCTATAGTGATCAAGCAGATCCTTGATCACCTGAAGCACAAAGCCGAAACCAGCGGGACCAGGGCGTTACCCGAAAGCCGGGCGCCACCGGCTGAGCTGCTCCTGGGTCTGTTTGACTGACGAGCCTGAAGGCCAACGATACCAATCAAAATGCTGCGTTCACAGCGCCGCGGCAGGGATCCGCCGTGCTGGTTGTCGGAAAAGGAGCCGCTAGTGGGAAAGAGGAGGGTAAATTTTCAGCGTTGCTGGCTCCCCGTCAGCCGGATTGGGTTGCATCGCAGGGGTGTCGAAAGAGTCAACTGCGGTCCAAAGCTGTTGGACTTGGGTGAAAAGGGCGTTTATTCTTCCTATACGTTGTCGGCAGCGGGCCAAAAAGGAATACGTCCATGCCCATCGAGGTGAAACCGGCTGTGAGCGCGGGTTCAAGCATATAGCCCGACAGGCGCGTATCCTTGCCGATCACGACACGATGGCGGTGGTCACCGCGACGAAAGACACGGCCAGCCGCCATGCCGACGCGCAAGGCGGTTTCCGCCGTCATCGCGCCTTCGTTGGCTTTGCCACGAATACCGTCTGTGCCGAAATATTTGCGCACCATAAGGTCGATTATCCTGTCGTCGGGTCGCCCTCAAAGGGGACATGCCTGCTGAACCGCGAATATAGAGAAATATCCCGAATGTGCAGTTAACGAATTCTTGCGGTTTCTTTCAGCGCCGCCAATACCGCCAGCCCGTCGCGCAAGGGGCGCGGCTCGTGTGTGCGGATGAAGTCAGCTCCACCTGCGGCGGCGGCAAGCTCTGCAGCGAGTGTCGCGGCCCCGACATCCCCCGGACCACGGCCTGTGAGCGCGCGCAGAAAGGATTTGCGCGAAACAGACAGAAGCACCGGCAAATCGAAGCGCAGCCGCAATTCATCGAACCGCGCCAGCACCGAGAGCGAGGTTTCGGGAGCAGCCCCCAGAAAAAACCCCATGCCGGGATCAAGGACAAGGCGGTTGCGTTTGATACCGGCACCCGTCAGCGCCGCGATGCGCGCGTCAAAGAACGCCGCAATGTGATCCATGATGTCGCCAGCGGGTGCCTCGCGCCGATCTGCCTGCCCGTCTTGCACCGAATGCATAACGACGAGTTTGGCAGATGATTTCGCCAATTGCGGATAGAACGCAGCGTCTGGAAAACCGCGAATATCATTGAGATAGGCCACACCACGCGACAAGGCATAGGCTTGCGTCGCGGGTTGATAACTGTCGAGCGAGACGGGAATGCCATCTGCCTTGAGCGCGTCCAGCACCGGCGCGATACGCGCGATTTCTGTGTCGGACGAAACAGGCGCGGCGTCGGGATTGCTGGATGCCGGACCGAGGTCGATCACATCTGCCCCCTCGGCCATCAGCTTACGCGCCTGCGCAATGGCTGCGTCTGGCGCCAGATACCGGCCTCCATCGGAGAAACTGTCCGAGGTTATGTTGACGATGCCGAAAATGATGAGCGATTTATTCATGGGGGCTTCTATAATAATCTCTGTACACGACAAAAATAGATAACTCATTGAAATAATGTCACAATAATTGTTTTCTAACGACGAATACTATGACACATCTCAATGAGTTATATCTTATCTTAAACAAATCTCTAAAATGGAACAAGTCACATTTAAAGTGCTTTGCGCTCATCATGCTTGTGATTATTTTAAAGCAAACATGTAATCTTTCTTCTGCATCTAAAGCCTTGCCCATCAAGTGTTTACCACAATCATTTTATCGACGTATGCAGCGCTTCTTTGCAGGTCAGTATTTTGATTATCGTCAAATTTCTCAGTTGATTTTCAATATGTTTTCATTCGACCAAGTGCAACTGACTTTAGATAGAACCAATTGGAAATGGGGAAAACGAAATATTAATATCCTGATGCTCGCAATCGTTTATCGTGGAATAGCGATACCTATCCTTTGGACATTGCTTAATAAACGTGGAAATTCAGATACGAAAGAGCGTATTGCTTTGATTCAACGCTTTATAGCCATTTTTGGTAAAGACCGTATTGTGAATGTGTTCGCAGACAGAGAGTTTATCGGTGAGCAGTGGTTTACATGGTTAATTGAACAAGACATCAACTTCTGCATTCGTGTTAAAAAAACTTCATTGTCACCAATCATTTAGGAAAGAATCATAAAATTAGTGATTTATTTCGCCATCTTAAAGTTGGTCAAATTGAATGTCGTAAACGACGGATTTTGGTTGGTCGGGTGAAACTATATATAAGTGCACTACAGTTAGAAAATGGAGAGCTTTTACTCGTCGTTTCTCCTCAGTTTAATGCCAATGCTATTCAGGATTATGCATTACGCTGGGAAATTGAAACCTTATTCAGTTGTCTCAAAGGACGCGGGTTTAATCTTGAAAATACGCGCTTGACAGACCCTAGACGAGTGAAAAAATTGATTGCGGTGTTAGCTATAAGCTTCTGTTGGTGTTACTTAACGGGTGAATGGCAACATAATCAAAAAAAAGCGATAAAAATAAAGAAGCATGGACGACTCTCAATGAGTTTATTTCGCTATGGTTTAGACTATGTTCAAATGGCGATTCAGCGTTTAATTGGTTTTGGGAAAAAAGAAGAGTTTAAGGAAATTTTGGCAATTTTAAGAAAGCAGAATCCTGATAGGATAAGGGTTCTGTGAAATTTGTCGTGTACAGAGTATAATAATAATAATCGAGCATGAGTCTCATACGGATGCTCGGGTCGAAAGGGAATCCCCAGGCGAGTAACCTGTTTGCGGTGATCCATTAGCTGCAGGAGCAGAAGAGCATACATCTGGAAGCAAAGCCAGGAAAGCGGCCTATGGAGCTGTGCGGCAGCGCTCAGTAGGCAATTTTTCAAAATATTGTTAAGCCTTTTCTGAGCATGGTATTTTTCATGGTATTACCAATTAGCAGGAAAATAAGCCATTGAATATAAAAGATAAAAATGTCTTGTTTACAATAAAGTGGGAGTAGTAATTTCGTTACTTTGTTTAGAATTTCTTCAGAAATATTTCTTAATAAATCGTGTTTTTCAACAAGCGTAAAATTACTTTCTAAAATCTCTTGTTGTTTAGCTCGAGTTTGGGTATAAGCCCCATAATAAAATTGACGAGGATCTTTAAGCACGTACCAATCTTTCATTTGGATTACAGTACGGCCCTTATCGTAAAGATCAAATTCAGGCTGCCATAAAGGTTTGTAATGAAAATTAATTTCTTCCTGAATATCGTAGGTCGCTTCTTGATAACGTGAAGCTGGTTTATCACCAAATCTTTTTTCAATATAAGCATAAGTATTTCTTAAAGGCTTAACTGAAGATGTTTTAATATCAATTTGCATATAAATCTTCCTGATTTTTTAATAAAGACTAGAGTTTTTATTCTCTAATACCGGCCTGTCCAAATCGCCACTTCATGCGGTCATATTCAATCTTTGCAAAATCATCCGTACTTAGGTGCTGTACTTGATGGTGTGCGCAGAATTCTTCAAAAGCCTTGACTGGCATAATCATTTCTACAGCTAACTCTGGATGGGGTCGTTTGCGGGAGGGGGCGGAATCCTACGCTAAGGCTTTGGCCAGCGATATTCTCCGGTGAGATTGATGTGTTCCCATCCGAGCGGCGAAACATGGGCCAAGAGATCGGGCGATAGCAGCTTTCCATCGCGTTTCTGGTTTGCAACGACCTCGCCGAGCTTCATGGTGTTCCAGAAGATGATGATGGCGGCGAGCAGATTCATGCCGGCGATGCGGTAATGCTGGCCTTCGGCGGAACGGTCGCGGATTTCACCGCGGCGGTGGAAGCTGATTGCCCGCTTCAGCGCATGATGAGCTTCGCCTTTGTTGAGCCCGATCTGGGCACGCCGTTGGAGTTCGGCATCCAGAATCCAGTCGATCATGAACAGGGTGCGCTCGACGCGACCGACTTCCCGCAGGGCTGTCGCGAGCTCGTTCTGCCGCGGATAGGAGGCGAGTTTCCGCAGAATCTGGCTTGGCGCGACGGTCCCGGCAGCAATGGTGGCGGCGATGCGCAGGATGTCGGGCCAATTGCGCTCGATCATGGCTTGGTTGACCTTTCCGCCGATCAACGCTCGCAGGTGCGCCGGGGCGGCCGACGGATTGAACGCGTAGAGCCGTTTGGATGGCAGGTCGCGGATGCGCGGAGCGAACCGGTAGCCGAGAATGGCACATGCGGCAAAGACGTGATCGGTGAAGCCGCCCGTGTCGGTGAACTGCTCGCGGATATGGCGTCCAGCATCGTTCATCAGCAGGCCATCGAGGATGTAAGGCGCTTCGCTTGCCGTTGCAGGAATCACCTGGGTTGCGAACGGCGCATATTGGTCGGAGACGTGGCTATAGGCTTTCAGGCCCGGGGTATTGCCATATTTCGCGTTGACCAGGTTCATGGCCTCACCTTGCTCTGTAGCGACGAAGAACTGTCCGTCGCTCGAAGCCGACGTGCCCATGCCCCAGAACCGGGCCATGGGTAACGCTGCCTGTGCCTCGACCACCATGGCCAGCGCCCGGTCATAGGCTTCGCCCTCGACATGCCACCGTCCAATGCGGATCAATTCCCAGAAGGTGTGGGTGTTTGTCGCATCCGCCATTTTGCGCAAGCCGAGGTTGATCCCTTCCGCCAAGATAACGTTCATTAGCCCGATCCGGTCAGCGCAGGGTGCTCCTGTGCGCAGATGGGTGAACGCTTCGGTGAAGCCGGTCGCCGCATCCACCTCCAGCAGGAGATCGGTGATGCGCGTGGGCGGGATCTGCTTGTAGAGATCGAGCACCAGATCTTCGGCGCCTGTCGGCGCGGCGGCTTCGAGTTTCTCGATATGCAGAACGCCGTTTTCAATCGACCCGCCCGGGATCGTGCCTGCGCGAGCGGCACGGCCAAGCTCGCGCAACCGCATGTCGAGGCGAGCTTGCCGGTCTGCCAGCCATTCCTCCGGCCGCAATGGCACAGCGAGACGACCGCCTTCCGCGATGGATTGTGCCGGAACGAGTGCGTGTTTCAGATCGCCATAGCGCCGGGACCTAGTAAGCCAGACATCTCCGGAGCGGAACGCATCGCGCAGATGGAACAGCACCGCGATCTCCCATAGGCGAGCGTCGCCAGCCCTCTGGGCCCGAAGGTGGCGATGCCATTTCGAGCTGGGCCGCAAGAAGCTGGTCATCGCGGCATCGTTCAAACCGGTACGAAGGGCCGTCACCGCTTCCAGAAGCGGCAGTGCAACGGGCGCAGCTCGCAGATCGAGCAGGCGCAACATGCGTGGAGCGTATCGGCGGAAGCGGTGATAACCGTCGAGCACATGATTGAGCGGATCGTCGGCCATGGTGGCGGTCAGCCTGGTTGCCATTGCAACAAGGGTTTTTAAGCCGTCCCACCCTGACCCACTCGCGATGACATCGCCCAGCGGCTGGCCATCATCCTGTGCATCGACCAGGGCGCCCCCGATCTCGGCGAAGGATTTCAGGGTGTCACGCACCACCCCCGCTTCGTCTGCGACCTTTGCATGGCAAATACGCTCCGAAGCACGGTAGAGACGGCCGACGATCCGGTCGTGGGTTTCGACCACTGCGTCGGCCAACATCGCCTGCCATTCCGAGACGCAAACAGCCAAGATCGCAAGCCGCCTGTCCTCCGGGAGATCGCGCATGCCGTCGGCATAATACCGTTCACCCTGCCTGCGCAGACGAGTCACCCGATGGGCAGGAACGCCGGCAAGCAGATCCTCGGGGAGATCGATGCGTTGCAGATATTCGAGCCGGTCGAGCAGCCGGTTGGCCGACGAAGAGTTCGAGCCAGGCTCGAACTGGCGCAGCCACACAAAACGGGTCACCCGATCATCAGCCGTCTCCTCGAGCAATGCCAGCAACTGTTCTCGGATCGACATAGGCAGCCGACTGGCGATCCTCGTCTCGATGCGTCGCTCGGCATCGACGAGAGCCGCGGCACAAAGCCGCTCGATCGTGGATGTCGCGGGAAGGACAGTGCGGGTGCGTCGGCACTCGGCTACGAAGCGACGGGCGATATCCTCGTTCGACACCGCCATCTCGGCTTCTCGGAACAACCATTCCTTCAGCTCGCTCGCACCACGTCCGGAGAAGGTGCGGAAGCCGTAGAGCCCCCGTAACTCGGCAAGATGCTCGTGCCGTGTTTCCTCGCGGGCAGCATAGTCTACGAGATCGTCGGCACCCAGGCCAAGCTGCGCTCCGATAAATTCGATGACCTCTGCAGGGATCAGTTCGCCTGGAGCCAGCACCCGGCCGGGATAGCGCAGGACACACAATTGCAGGGCGAAGCCGAACCTGTTGTGAGCGCGCCGACGCAGCCTGATATGCCCAAGGTCTTCATCACTCAGCGTATAGTGCTTGAGCAAATCCGTCTGTGAAGTCGGCAAGCGCAACAGCGCGTCTTTCTGCCGATCGGTTAGAGTGACGCGACGCGGCATACATGTTCCTTTTTCAAAATCTGATAGCGTTCAAGACGCTTTGTTTATGAAGCTGGTTGAGATACATTTCCAGAGGTCAATGCAATCGTGGCCGAAGCGCCGCCTCAAACCAACGTTTGTGATACATGCTGATCGGATATGCCCGCGTCTCCAAAGCCGATGGCTCGCAGTCTCTCGACCTGCAGCACGACGCCTTGCGCGCCGCAGGTGTCGAACGTGTTAATGGCCATTGACATCGAACGGGACAATATCTATGATGATCTTGCTTCCGGCGGTCGTGATGATCGCCCTGGCTTGACTGCCTGCCTCAAGTCATTGCGTGACGGCGATGTGCTGGTGGTCTGGAAGCTCGATCGCCTCGGACGATCGCTTGCCCATCTGGTCAACACGGTGAAGGAGCTGTCAGACCGCAAGATCGGCCTGCGGGTTCTGACTGGAAAGGGCGCTCAGATCGACACCACGACTGCGTCCGGTCGCATGGTGTTCGGAATCTTCGCCACCTTGGCCGAGTTCGAGCGGGATCTGATCCGAGAGCGCACCATGGCGGGTCTCGCCTCCGCGAGAGCGCGCGGTCGCAAGGGCGGACGAAAATTCGCGCTCACCAAAGCTCAGGTGCGTCTCGCGCAAGCCGCCATGGCCCAGCGCGATACTTCAGTTTCCGATCTCTGCAAGGAACTCGGCATCGAGCGCGTCACTCTCTACCGATATGTCGGTCCCAAAGGCGAGCTCAGAGACCATGGAAAGCATGTTCTCGGACTTACGTAGCAACTCGTTTCTTTTCGCAGGTTGAGCCACCTCCGCGCTTCATCAGAAAACTGAAGGAACCTCCATTGAATCGAACTAATATTTTTTTTGGTGAATCGCATTCTGACTGGTTGCCTGTCAGAGGCGGAGAATCTGGTGATTTTGTTTTTCGACGTGGTGACGGGCATGCCTTCGCGAAAATCGCACCTGCTTCCCGCCGCGGTGAGCTCGCTGGAGAGCGTGACCGCCTCATTTGGCTCAAAGGTCGAGGTGTGGCTTGCCCCGAGGTGATCAACTGGCAGGAGGAACAGGAGGGTGCATGCTTGGTGATAACGGCAATTCCGGGAGTACCGGCGGCTGATCTGTCTGGAGCGGATTTGCTCAAAGCGTGGCCGTCAATGGGGCAGCAACTTGGCGCTGTTCACAGCCTATCGGTTGATCAATGTCCGTTTGAGCGCAGGCTGTCGCGAATGTTCGGACGCGCCGTTGATGTGGTGTCCCGCAATGCCGTCAATCCCGACTTCTTACCGGACGAGGACAAGAGTACGCCGCAGCTCGATCTTTTGGCTCGTGTCGAACGAGAGCTACCGGTGCGGCTCGACCAAGAGCGCACCGATATGGTTGTTTGCCATGGTGATCCCTGCATGCCGAACTTCATGGTGGACCCTAAAACTCTTCAATGCACGGGTCTGATCGACCTTGGGCGGCTCGGAACAGCAGATCGCTATGCCGATTTGGCACTCATGATTGCTAACGCCGAAGAGAACTGGGCAGCGCCAGATGAAGCAGAGCGCGCCTTCGCTGTCCTATTCAATGTATTGGGGATCGAAGCCCCCGACCGCGAACGCCTTGCCTTCTATCTGCGATTGGACCCTCTGACTTGGGGTTGATGTTCATGCCGCCTGTTTTTCCTGCTCATTGGCACGTTTCGCAACCTGTTCTCATTGCGGACACCTTTTCCAGCCTCGTTTGGAAAGTTTCATTGCCAGACGGGACTCCTGCAATCGTCAAGGGATTGAAACCTATAGAAGACATTGCTGATGAACTGCGCGGGGCCGACTATCTGGTATGGCGCAATGGGAGGGGAGCAGTCCGGTTGCTCGGTCGTGAGAACAATCTGATGTTGCTCGAATATGCCGGGGAGCGAATGCTCTCTCACATCGTTGCCGAGCACGGCGACTACCAGGCGACCGAAATTGCAGCGGAACTAATGGCGAAGCTGTATGCCGCATCTGAGGAACCCCTGCCTTCTGCCCTTCTCCCGATCCGGGATCGCTTTGCAGCTTTGTTTCAGCGGGCGCGCGATGATCAAAACGCAGGTTGTCAAACTGACTACGTCCACGCGGCGATTATAGCCGATCAAATGATGAGCAATGCCTCGGAACTGCGTGGGCTACATGGCGATCTGCATCATGAAAACATCATGTTCTCCAGTCGCGGCTGGCTGGTGATAGATCCCGTCGGTCTGGTCGGTGAAGTGGGCTTTGGCGCCGCCAATATGTTCTACGATCCGGCTGACAGAGACGACCTTTGTCTCGATCCTAGACGCATTGCACAGATGGCGGACGCATTCTCTCGTGCGCTGGACGTCGATCCGCGTCGCCTGCTCGACCAGGCGTACGCTTATGGGTGCCTTTCCGCAGCTTGGAACGCGGATGGAGAAGAGGAGCAACGCGATCTAGCTATCGCGGCCGCGATCAAGCAGGTGCGACAGACGTCATACTAGATATCAAGCGACTTCTCCTATCCCCTGGGAACACATCAATCTTACCGGAGAATATCGTTGGCCAAAGCCTTAGCGTAGGATTTCGCCCTCTCCCGCAAACGACCCCTGGATCACCTATCGAAAATTCAAATTCGATATATTTGTCACGCTGAGTCCCTGTAACATGAATAAAGCAAGGAGGCTGTTCTACATTGAGTTGCTGCATACCAAAATCCTCATATTCTCCATAAGATTATTGCAACTTGCATGCCAATTTTATTTATTATTATTTTTCAAATATTTATGATTTTCTCTTTTTTATTTCATACAATGTTCTTTATCAAATTCTTAAGTCACAATGTATGACTTAAGAAAATTCTCAAGTGTTTTATATTTTCTCAGTTGTATAAGCACTTATAGATGATCAAAAAAAAAAGAAGCCAAAGCTTCTTTTTTTGATTTTCCAACTCGCATTGATAGCCCCTATAATTCAATCAACTGAACCGTACCGGGTTTGTCGGAGAGTTTTTTATTTAAGTTAGGCCACCTGACCTAACGGGTTAATCTTATCATAGTACATTGCTTCAAAATCAAAAGGTGATACATAACCTAGTGCACTATGTACACGCTCTTTATTGAACCAATCTACCCAATTTAGTGTCGCAAGTTGTACATCCGCTAAACCTTGCCAATCTGCTTTTAGATATTCAATCACCTCTGTTTTGTATAAGCCATTCACCGTTTCAGCCAAAGCATTATCGTATGAATCACCAGTCGTACCGACTGATGCTCGTAAATTTGCTGCTTCTAAACGATTGGTATAGCGAATGGAAAGATATTGCACACCTCTGTCGGAATGATGAATCACATTCTTTGGCATGCCTCGATCATGCAATGCTTGCTCCAATGCATCGAGCACCATATCTGTATTCATCCGTGTCGATACTTTCCATCCAACAATTGCTCGTGAGAACACATCAATAATAAATGCAGTATAAACCCAGCCTGAATTTGTTTGAATATACGTAAAGTCACTCACCCACAGTTGGTCAGGATGATCAGCAGTAAAATTACGTTTTACCAAGTCATCCGCTCGTTTTTGATCATCTCGGCTACGGGTGGTTTGTTTGTTCTTACCACGCCAAACACCTTTTATACCTAGCTTTTGCATTAATCGAGCAACAGTACAGCGCGCAATAATATAGCCTTCACGTTTCAGTTTTTGCCAGACTTTACGTACACCATACCGACCTGAACTTTCCTTCCAAATTCGTTTAATCTCCTCAGCATGATGCAAGTCATGTAAATCTCGCTTTGCTCGATGTTCTGGATTTTCACAGAGATCTAGAGTCCGGTAATAGGTTGAAGGTGCGATCGGTAAAATTCTACAAATCGCCTCGACTCCGTACAGCTCTTTATTATTATGGATAAAATCCACCATTATTTGTGTGGGCGGTCGAGCTCCGCCTGGGCGAAAAAAGCGGCTGCTTTACGTAGAATTTCATTGGCGCGTTGCAGTTCTTTATTTTCGCGTTCGAGTTGTTTGATACGTTCTTGGTCTGAAAGCTGCTGTACTTTAACTGGATTTTGTTTATCTAAATATTTTTGATACCAAACACGTAGTGTTTCAGGAGTACAACCCTTGCGCAGTATACTGCTCAGGGAGCAATAGCGGTGATCGCAGCCCAATTCGATGGATAATCTTTCTCGGATTCAATCAATAATTGAACCGCTCTTTCTCTGATTTCAGGGGTATATTTTACTTTTTTCATCGGGACATTCTCTCAGAAAGCTTGGTCTCCGACAAACCCGGTACGGTTCAAAAATCTTCCATTGATTTATTTATATCTGTTAAACCAGTCGCATTATGAAATGTAATATAAGTAGAAATTTCAGTATAAATGGTCATGATCTTTTCTAAATTTGAATATCTAAGCGTCTTCATTAATCAACCTTATTGATTATTAGTTTCTTCTTTTAAAGCTCTTTGTACTGTTGCTATCCCTACTTTAAACTTTTCTGCAACACCTCTAAATGTTGAATTTTCTTCAGCCATTGCTTTTCGTATTTCAACATAGTCAACCTTCCGCTTTCTTCCCTTATATAAGCCCTTCGCTTTGGCTTTTGCAATTCCTTCCTTTTGACGCTCACGGATCATGGAGCGTTCAAACTCTGCAAATGCAGCAAGCATCTGAAACATGAGTTTATTTATTGCCGATTGTGCTACATCATGACTGAAGGTCAAATTCTCTTTATGAAAAATAAGGCACTGTTGCAAATAGTCGGTGGTGATAAACTTATCATCCCCTTTTGCTGATGGAGCTGCACATGAACCCATTCAAAGGCCGGCATTTTCAGCGTGACATCATTCTGTGGGCCGTACGCTGGTACTGCAAATACGGCATCAGTTACCGTGAGCTGCAGGAGATGCTGGCTGAACGCGGAGTGAATGTCGATCACTCCACGATTTACCGCTGGGTTCAGCGTTATGCGCCTGAAATGGAAAAACGGCTGCGCTGGTACTGGCGTAACCCTTCCGATCTTTGCCCGTGGCACATGGATGAAACCTACGTGAAGGTCAATGGCCGCTGGGCGTATCTGTACCGGGCCGTCGACAGCCGGGGCCGCACTGTCGATTTTTATCTCTCCTCCCGTCGTAACAGCAAAGCTGCATACCGGTTTCTGGGTAAAATCCTCAACAACGTGAAGAAGTGGCAGATCCCACGATTCATCAACACGGATAAAGCGCCCGCCTATGGTCGCGCGCTTGCTCTGCTCAAACGCGAAGGCCGGTGCCCGTCTGACGTTGAACACCGACAGATTAAGTACCGGAACAACGTGATTGAATGCGATCATGGCAAACTGAAACGGATAATCAACGCCACGCTGGGATTTAAATCCATGAAGACGGCTTACGCCACCATCAAAGGTATTGAGGTGATGCGTGCACTACGCAAAGGCCAGGCCTCAGCATTTTATTATGGTGATCCCCTGGGCGAAATGCGCCTGGTAAGCAGAGTTTTTGAAATGTAAGGCCTTTGAATAAGACAAAAGGCTGCCTCATCGCTAACTTTGCAACAGTGCCATTTAATTCCTATGGCTATAAAAAACGAACTATCAATTCTTACCAAAGCTGAGCAGCTTGATCTATATTCTCCGCCGCTATTATCACTTGAACAACAACGATTGTATTTTACGCCAAACGAGATCGAGTTAACAGAGTTGAAAAGTATTCGCCTAAGGAACCACCGATGCTATTTCATTGCGTTATTAGGGTATTTTAAGTCTAAGCCTGAGATTCTTTCACCTAGCTTTAACCTCATCTTTGACGATATGCAGTTTATTTCAACGCAAGTTCAAGGAGGCAAAGGGATCAGGCCTTTCAGCATTAATAAGATGCAGCGTGACCGTATATATCAAAGAATACTGAGGTTATTAAACTATCAGAAATGGGACGAAAGTCTGCACTTTGCGCCGCTGTACGAACATCTTGTTATGGTCGGCAAAGCTTGGCTTGAGCCTCGTTATCTATTCGATGCAGCCGCTGAATATCTAGCAACGCATAGAATTGCCATCCCTAAATATACTGTCTTACAAAAGCTTATCAGTCGTGTTATCCAACAGGTCAAGAAGGCGTTAAATAATAAGCTTCGTATTCATGTTTCATCTGAACTACACGGATTTCTAAATACTATTATCGATGACAAAGATGGGCTCTCCTTAAGCCAGCTTCGAGCCGGTGCAAAAAGCGTTATGGTGACAGAGCTAAAAAAAGAACTGACGGTGTATCATCAGTTACAGCCTTATACAAGACAGATTGATAATGCTGTTAAGGGCTTAGCCTTATCGTCTAAAAACCAACAACACTTCGGTGAAATGGTGGATTATTATGGCAGTAAACTAAAACGCTTTAAGCGTCCACAGCAACACCTATGGTTGCTGTGTTTTCTGACTCAACGCATACGGCAAAGCCTAGAGCGATTGGCTGATGGGTTTATTCATCATATCCGTAAACAACAAGAAGCTGCGCATGCGTTTGCCCAACAGGCAGTGTTTGACTCATGGAGGTCAGCTGCAGACAATGTCACCAAAGCCGCAGAATTACTGCATCTGTTTGTTGATGACAGTATCGACGATAATCAACCATTTGCAACGGTTAGGCAACAAGCATTAAGTGTAATGAATAACCAAGATATAGAAACGCTATGCCTGTACTTAAAAAAGCAAAAACGCACGGTAGAAGAATATCAATGGCAATATTATGATGATCAAAACGGGTTAATTGAGCAGTTATTAAGGCCCGTGTTTCTATGTCTTGAATGCCAAGCAGGTAAAGGCTCAGAAGCATTAGTGACCCAGCTCAAAACCACAAAAACAGAACTATTAGCAGGTAATACATTGCAAACAATGGATAGTACACTTATCCAACAAAAACATCGTCCATGGTTAATTAACAAGGATGTTGTTCATCCACAGCGATACGAATGGTTGCTTTACCGTCAACTGGCTTCTCGGCTTAATGGTCGAATTTACTTATCAAACGTCACTAAATATCGTGCGCTAGAAGACGACTTAATTGCATCGTCAATACAGCCTGATCTATTGGCATCATCAACATTGGAAAAGCTAAAGCAGCCGATTCAGAAGCTACTGCAAGTAAAACAAATACGCTTAACAACATCCCTAGAAGATGTTGCTCGTCACATTGATAATGGTGATAACCGCAATGTGATCATGAAGAGCCGAAGTGGCACACGATGGCGACTGCCAGTTAAAGGCTCCCAATCACTTGTCAACAACCCTTTCTTTAAACAAATGATCCCCGTCAGTATTGCTGATGTGTTGCGTTATGTTGAACAAGAAACCAACTTTATGCAATGCTTCGCACACGTGCTGCCAATACAAAAACAAGTAGGCGCCAATCAGGATGATTTATTGGCTATTCTAATTGCGAATGCGACACATCGCGGCGTATATGGGATAACACTAAATATAAAAAAAATGAAAGAATAATTTACTAAGTTATTGTTTTTAAGTTGATCCTTGTTTTATATGGGGGTGATAATAACTTCTGATTACTAGTTTTTACCTTAAATATACCGATTGAAAGATTCATTTAAAGGCTATAAATACATGAGTTTTACAGTTTGGCTAGGTCAGCATGAGTACTTTTCACAAGATTTAAGATCGACCATGAACGTGATTAAGTTATAGGGGATTGATGAAATAGTTTTTATGAATTTCTGGCTTTCTGGGCTGATTTTATCAAATTCATGTCTATGCAAAATTGCGACATATTTCTCGTGCTGGTAGTTATCCAGAGTTTGGTCTGCATCTATCCATAGTGCAGACCTTTTTTTGGTGACAGTTTTTTCTTAGTGATTTTCGATCTGGATGTAGTGATTTCACGTTTGCAGAATATATCTTGGCGGTGATCCATCTAATATTCGTGATTATAAAGAGAGCTAATTCACAGGTTCTACAGATTATGTAGCGACTAACTATATCAAAGTCTATTTGCAGTTGATGGTTGGCGCTTAGTTTATATTTACGCTTAGGTTTCAGTTAAAAAATCAATATTCTGTTGAATCCGTGATTGAATCATCTGTAGGGTAGATTCTCGAATTTGATGGGGATACAGGCGCTGCGCAATTTGACTAAATTGAAGTGCAATTTCACGCATGGTCAAGATGATCTCATCGACTTCTAGAGTAGTCAGATTAGCTTCTGAAGTACCGAGTTTATGTATGTCACTTCGGGAAATATTGAGCGCTTCTCCCATAATGTCCATTTGATGATAACCACCTGGACCCTCGCAGAAGGTCACATCATAGGCTGGAGCCAATTTCCATTGACCATTTTTCTCCATGAGAAATGAAAAGTTCTTAGTATGGTCATCCCGATTATTGAAAAGCACATTAAACACAGCACGTTTAAAAGCATGCAATCTTTCTCGTACATCTTGCGTACACATCAAGGTTGCCCGGAGAAAATTGCGATAGTCTAGGCTACCTGGAACTTTATAGTCTGCTCCTGTATATGCAGCCAAACTCTGCATTGGAATCCGCATACCATTTTGACGATCGAATCGTTTAGAAGCAAAAGCCGTTAAACCATTGGGCAAATTAAAGAAATGGGTATCTGGAGTCTCAATTGCACAAAGTCGCAAACATTCTGCATAGACGGCTTCAATGGCGCAGACTTCAGGATGCTCTTGCTGAGCAGGAAACTTAATCAGCCAGGCTTCATGTTGATCAGAATCTTGAGTCGAAAACTCTAAATTGACAGGATCTCGGTAAACCAACGCTTTTGGTCTGGCACCTTGAGGGGAGCCACCCATGACCAATAAATGCTGTAGAAATTCACCACCTTCACCTTTGAGTACTTCTTGAACTTCCTGGGCCAGTTGTTGTAAAGGGATATTTTCTGAGGTTTGCATGTCAGCAACACAAGGTTCAAAGGAGAGGGCACCCATTGCGTGACTACTAATATAGGTCAGACGCTCCAAAGGTCCAATTCGTGCTGAATTTAAGCCAATTTTTTTGAAATATCGATCCATCAACATCATGCCCCAACCATCTGGTAAAGCGTCATAGACTGGACCTGGGAGTCCCATTTGATGAGTAGGAAAACCTTGTCTGAATGGTAGACCTTTTAAAGGCAGCAAGTAAGAAGAGAGCTCAACACCTTGCTGTATTGCTTCTGGACTATATTCAAAAGCAATGGTGGGTCTACCTGTCGTGGCTGTTGAACTAATCAGCGTTCCCCATAACCATGATTCGTCCCAACCGTTGTAATAAACATTAAGTCTATTGAGCATTATCCCTTCCTCTTAATACGGTGGCGCTTACTTTGACTCTCATAGCGAAGAATGTCATTCACACTGTTAAGCTGAGGTTTAAATAGTTCCTGAAGTTCGTTTAATCGACCCAAGACCATTGCAATACGGACTAAATTTTCAACAGATACATTTCGTCCCGCTTCAAGATTCGAAACTGTATTCACGCCGACACCAGCGCGTGCTGCTACCTCAGTTTGAGACATCTCCAGAAAGAGTCGTTGCTTACGTAAACGCTCACCTAAAAGAGTCACAACTTCTTCTGGTTTAGTGAAATATAAATCCATTAAATTGGGTCTTAAGAATGAATAATTTAATTAAATCACAAAATAATGGAATTAATCTATAGCTATAGTGTGGCTAAGGAGGGCTTTGTTGCACAGCACATCAGAAGGGTAGGTATAGTCCTTGGGTATCGGTTACAGAAAATCATCAGGATGTACTTTGACTGATTGTTGATACGGAGATTTCAGTATTTTCATTTTTCCTAATAGGTCACATTACTTAGAAAGGGTTCTTCGAAAATTAGTTCATACTTTAAAAATCCTATAAATATTGAGGATATTTTCTTAATGCTTTCAATATAGCATGCGGCTATATGTAACTCGAACGGGCTTAATCTGCCTTTCAGTATAAATTTTTTGGGCGTGAGAGGGGAGAGGTGTGAGGGCAAGCAATTTATATCGTGGATACTTCTAAATTACTTATGTAATAGAAGGTGGTAAACATGGATTTAGAGGTAATAACACTAAATATAAAAAAATTGGAAGAATAATTTATTAAATTATTGTTTTTATGTGGTTATTGGTGATGTTATGAATAATAATAACTTTTTCTTGATGAATTTTACCTAAAAAAATTGATCAGATAATTTTCTTTAAATGTCACGCATACATAAATTTGACAGTTTGAAGGGATCGGTATGTGCATTTTTCACAAGGTTAAAGATCGACCATAAATGTGATAAACGGCAGAGGATCATTGAAAAATGAATGGATTTAAACACTACATGTATGCACGAAAAAGAGTATCGCTGCGGTTCTGCTGACAGGCTGTATTGAGCATTGAATGCAAATGATGTAGTAATTGTCTACAGGCTATAGGACCAGCATGAAGAAGAATGAAATGTAGTTGCCAATTTATAACCTTGGTTGAAAAGCATAGCATTGTTATTCGGAGAAGTGAGGTAAGCCATCCTTCTCTTATTCATTTAAAATGATTCTTACTCAACTGATCTCGACTCATGGGCTGGTTCAAATTAGACGGATAATAACTTCCATCCCCTATCTTTTTCTTACCACATTTCTTGCATTTAATCCCTTCTTTGGAGATTTGATTCAGCATCACTGTTGTCGGTTGAATCAAATCAATGACATAGTTCGTTGGTTCAGGAAAAGCAGAAGAGGCTGCTTTATTGCAAAAGAGAACATTCGGATCAAATGGATTGGATTGCACAAAAGCCATGATACAGCCACAGAGTAATTCACCTGCATGTAATCTGTAACATCCATTCAGGTCATCAGACGAAGATTAATCTGAAATTTAAGCACTAAACGCCATAAATCTATGTATGGGCAGACTTTTTTGAGACATATGTTGATAAACATGCGGCAAGTTACATTGCTTAAAAGTCTATCTAAGTTAACGATCTATTCAATTCTGGATAAGTAATCTGAATATTACGATCCTAAATTACCCGAAGAGTATTGAGATTTCTAAGAATCGTGATTGTTGGTTTATTTGGGAAATTAATCAGTGGATTGAAGCAAAGATGATGGCTCATTAAGGATTGTGGGCTTCGACTACTTAAATTTTAGGTATTTTGAATAAAGCATATTTCAAAAATCTTAATTAATGGATTTAAATTACCATAAAAACCTTCAATATTGGCTTGAATCCATTGTTGTTGAGAGTCAATGCGAGACCAATCAATACCATAACCACAATGAGCAATCAGATGCTCAAAGAAAATCCGTTGTGTACGTCCATTACCTTCACGGAATGGGTGTATGACATTAAGCTCACAATACAAGTCGGCAAGTTGAGGAATCAGTTGTTGTGGTGCTAAGCCTTGAAAGTATTTTTTTTCTTGAAGCGGTTTGAGTAGTTTATTGGTTTCAATTTCAATACGGGAAAAATTACAAAAACGGGTGTCACCTTTGGAAATATCGATTTGTCTTAACTTTCCTGCCCAGTCGTATAAGTCGCCAAAAAGCTGTGAATGAATTGATTTTAAGTATTTTAAGTCGTAGGGTGGTTCAGCATATTCAATTAGGCTGCTCGCCAATCCAGAGAGTTCCAGTTCGGCTTGCTCTAAAATATGTTCATCGCGGATATTGAGTTTGTTCTTTAGGGTGTTTGTGCCAGGGTAACAATATAGGCTATCACCCATTTCCCCATATTTATCCATACATGCACCTGACTAAGATTCGGGTTGCGAATATTTCTTATATTTTTGCAAGATTTCAGCTTTACTCTGTTGAGTTATTTGAGCTGTCGTTGTAATGCCTTCAAGCTTTAGGCTGGCTTGATAGTTTTGCGCACGTGTCGCTTGAATATATTTTTTTTTCTGTTCAGTGGTTCTGAGCATTTCTAAACTCCATTGATGCTATACGTGAAATAAGTATAGCAGAGAATCATTTGATCAATGCCTTGCACCTAATATTTCAAAATAGAAAGCAACAGTATTATTTCATGTAATAACAGAAAACTAAAAAAAAGTGGAAGAATTCTTAAAATTTAGACCACCCATGATAAGTAAACCATATGTATTTGTTGATAATTGTAATTTTGAGAAAATTTAGTTGATAAATTAAATGAATTTTAATATACAAAGATATGCTCATTTTTTATATCGATAAAAATGTTAAAATTTGACTATTTAGTAAAAAATATAGAGATATTTATGGGGCAATTTATCATGCCCTTTTGCTTTGAGCGACAAAATGTTCAATTTAAGATAGTAAAAATTAACTCAGAACTACTGAAAATCAAAAAGATTAAACAGAGCCAGAAAGTAGTAGTACAAGCAAAGTTCAAAATAATCTATGTGAAAATTTGGCAAAAAATATTGCTATTAATGCAAACGGAGCCATGCTTACGTGTACATTCTAATTATGTTGCAATCTTACAGTTGATACATAATCTTGATGATTTTATCGAAAAATCACAGCAACACTTGTGCTTTGAGAGAAAAGCTCAGAAAGAGCTGGATGCTAAATTTTTTGCTAGATTTTTTAAGCTGACAAAGAGTTCAATAAAAGATCAACTTTTACCAAATTGTTCAGATCGTAATGAATTTAACCAATGCAATTTGATAAAAAATTAAGCGAAAGCGAATATGCCAAAGATTGAAACAGAAGAGCAATTCTTAGATTTAGCAGAAAAATTCCAAAAAGATTATTGTTTATTACGCAATCATGTTGTGAATACACAATTTGTCGATCTATCAGATGATTTACGTGAAAAAGCCCATGCGCTATATGAGAAGGCGCAACAGATATACGGCTATATATCTAGTACGAGGCAAATTGGTAATTATTATTTGCTAGCTTGTTTAAGTTATTTTGCATCTCCTGATACTAGTAATACTCAAGAGCTGTCGTCTCAACGTTATCTGATTCTGCAAGCAAGTTTTTTAACTTATCGACATTACCAAGATTTTTCAAAAATTCCTAAAGGTGAGAATAAGAAAAAACAGGTCTGTGATCTCTTGCGTTATGTATCACGATATGTGCTGCATTCTAATCATGCTGAATTATTTGAAGAATGCAGTAAGCTATTAAATCGTTATGTCATGTACGAACGTAGCTTGAAAAACGAGGATCGTAATCAACTTTTTAATATTAATGATTTTCAAGAAATAAAAGTAATTGAATATTTATCGGCACTATTGATCATATTTATACGACTAGATGATCGTAGTGTTGTTCTTCGTCAACGTAAGTCAAAAGAACGGAAAGCTTTACAATGGCCAACTAAAAACGAAGTCAGAATATTTCGTGAAATAAAATCAGGTAAGCAAGAAGATGTCGGATATAACGCAAAAATCAGTTTTCATGATGCCGCTCTTCACAAAGATGAAGATGGTGAAATTGAGCTTGCAGACGCTGAAGTAGAGTTATATTCAGAAGATGAAAAGACTAAACAATTTAATCATATAATTAGTGATTATGTTGCGCATTACACGCGTCATCGCCAACGCCGGCATGCTCCATTTATTACAAATCCTCATTATTTAGCGCCGGACGTACTGAAGCAAGTTGTATATGTACTAAGAGCCGAATTATTTGGAAACTGGAAAGATGCTGCAATCGCTGCAGCATGTTTATTATCACTGTTGACAGGATTATCACCCGTTGCACTGATGAATTTTAACGAGCTTATTCAAGATGGAATTTTGATCCAAAAAGGTTCACGAAAACGACGGGAATATTTACTCAATTTAGATTTAAAAATTTCAGAGCAGAAAATACAGCGTCTTAATCATGTGCGATGGAATGAAGAGATGTCGCATCAACTACATCTACCTGCGGCATGGTTTGACTACATCGAGCAAGGAGATAATCCATCTATATCTTCAGCTTATATTAATACCAAGCTTAAGAATTGGCTTGATAATCGGTTTGTAGGTTCGATCACTGTAGAAAAACTGCAGGCTCAATTATATTTTCATATATATTATGAAACCTATAATGAATATCTTACTCATGTGATTGCGAGGCGGGATATCAAGCATGATGTGCCAGGTATTTATTACGGAGGACTTCCCAAAGCTCAGCTTGATAGCAGCTATTTAGCTTTTTTGGAATCAGCACTTACACCACATTCTAAGGAACTTACAGAAGACACGGCTGAACTCAAAATATTACAACAACAATTCAAAGTGCAATCTGCATCTAAAGGGAGGGTAGGGAGTCAACTGGCACTTGAACCCAGTTTTGTGAAAGAGCAATTTGCTTTTTTACATAGACATTGCCAAGAAAATATTCAAAAAGATCAACATATCATTAATCAATTGAATGCATACGCGTGTTGGATGTGGCATGTTAGCTTGCTAAGCATGGCCAGACGGCCTAATAAAAATCTGTTGGGGAATTTGGAAGATTATTGTTTTGAGCTTAAAATTCTATATGTAAACGATAAAAAGAATAGCAAGGTAAGAAAGGATGGACGATTTATCCCGCTATCCGATTTCTTCTTAAAAGCACTGCAAAATTACACTGTATTTTTAAAACAAATAATTGAACTGTATAGCCCACTTTTAAAACAAGTATTTGCAAAGAAAAAAATTGCGCTCAATGACTTATTCGGAAAGGTCATTGATAGTAAAGATATCTTGCCGATAACTGTCAAAGAGTGGCAGAGCAGGAAAGTTAAGTTAATCCCTTTATCTCGAAACTGGGTAAATTTATATATGGAAGGAATCTTTCCAAAGAATATGTATTCGAATTGGTTACGTCATTTTGATATGAATTTTTTGATGTATGCAGAAGAAAAAGAAGAAAAAAAAACTGCTTTAGCATTCCATTTAATTCAGGCTCTTTATGGTCATGACCAACGTGACCGAGAGGCTTTTCATCCGTATTCTTCACTTATTCCGAATGTCTATGTACAGCAAGTCCGCCAGCAATTGCAAGATAATGTCAAATCTTTATCGATTAAACACTTAGAGCGAAAATAGTTGTATGCAAAAAATCAAAGAACTAATAAAACCACAACTAGACGGTCTATTTGTTGATATTCAGAAATTGGTGAAAAAGTCGCAAGAAAGACAGCCTTCTTTACCTGAAGTATTGACGCAAGACATGCAGCAAAAACTTGATCAGCAGATCGCCGAAAAATGGCATGACATTAAAGATAGTGTTGATTGTTTGAGTCAAAAATTGAGCCGAGATGAACAATCTAAACTGATGCAATTTACTGAAGATGAATTTAATAAAAGAAGAAGGCAATTCAACCAGAATGTAGATAAAAAATCATACAGAATTAGGCTAAATCCACATACTAAACGGATCGTACTGCCTAGAAAAATTGAGAGTACGGAGTCACGGTTAAAACAAGGGCAGTTACATGCCCAGGTACTCAATGCTTTGAAAGCATATTGGAAAGATTCACTTGGATATTGGGATGACCCTAAATATTTGTGGGGGGATTTATGCTTAAGTTTTATATATATTTCAGGCTGTGCAGATGAACAGCATCTGGTTGCTATTCAGCAGCAATTGCAGGAGGCCGTTGAGCTTGGTACAGATCTGAATTGTTTTCGGTTATACCATTCGGACTACAAAAAAATCACTAATCCATTGTTACTACATTATCGTGTTGAAAACTCTCAATATGGCAACGATGTAGAACAGAGAAAGTTGTACCAATGGAAGCATGTTTTTTTTAACTCATATGCTCAGTTCATCTTGCAATATTTAAAAAAGTTGAAAGCTACTCATAAAGAATATCGTCTGCAACAATCAATTGAAGATTGTATTCTGGAAAGCTTGAGTCGCATGGGACGAAACAAAAGTTTGGGCGATCTGCAATATCAAATTAAACGCCGTGAATTTCGTGCATTTAATGATGTGCAAATGGTACTTGAATTTAATCCAAACCTTAGCCTAGATATATTTTTAAGTAATGTACTTCAGCAAGAGATTAATACTGTCGCCTTACGGCCATCCGAATTTAGATTGCTATGGAGTAATGAACGTAATCAAGTCATGGAACTAGAGAATAGCCCTATTCATTTTGAACAAGAGCAGTTACATCCTGAAGTTCCGACGGCTCAAAGCAAATTACAAACGATTCCGTATGAGTTGATGTTGTTTGATCAAAAGAAACGTAAAGGTCAAAAAGTTGAGCGCTTAGATAAAAAGAGGAATAAAGAAGAACGCACGCTACGTTTTTGGCAAGAAATCAGAAGGGTGTTAGAGGAGAAGATGCGTGATGCAAATACGGAAGAAAAGTCTTTAATTGAAGCCCAATTACGCTTAATTCACTGGTTAGTGCATTTAAAAAAAAGAGGGCTTCAATTATCAACTATTGAAAGCTACTTAGGATCATTTGCTAAAGAATTTATATTTGAAATTTGGCTTAATAAATTGGATTTAAAACAACAATCCATTGATGATTATGAAGATTTATATCGACAGTTGTTGAAATATAGCAGTGAACGAGATGCACAAGCAACTCAACGTGAAGCTGTTAAAGGAAAAACCTCTCGTAAGATGCACCAAACAGCAGAATACCGTTTTGGTCGCCTAAAAGATTTTCATCAATTCTGTATAGAGAATTATGATGCTCCAGGGGTATTGGTGTTACAGAATTCAAGTTTTAAGCATTTACAAATTTGCAATGCACGGCTAGTGAGTCCTTTGCTATTTGGCAAATTATTGGAAAAACTAGAAAATTTAAGTCAAGAGCCAACGGCATCAGAGTGGGTCGATCATCTGAGTTGTTTAAAGCTGATGTATTTACTAAGTTATAGAACTGGACTTCGATTAAATGAAGTTCGTTGTCTTAAAATACAAGATATTATTTGCCCAGAGCTACTTTATAAAGAAAAAGAAAATACAGTTTTTAATAATATCACGCTTCATATCCAAGACAATTCATATCGCCGTCTGAAAACGCGAAGTGCGAATCGTCAAATACCAT
Organism: Acinetobacter nosocomialis; assembly: GCF_041021905.1. Classification (NCBI taxonomy): domain Bacteria; kingdom Pseudomonadati; phylum Pseudomonadota; class Gammaproteobacteria; order Moraxellales; family Moraxellaceae; genus Acinetobacter; species Acinetobacter nosocomialis. The sequence goes on along the minus strand of NZ_CP157433.1, from coordinate 77,611 downwards.
TGAAAATTGCATTGTCAGAACATGAGTTTTTAGTAGTACAACGTTACATACAACATCGTTATGAGCAATATTTGGTTAATCAGCAGGATGATCAACTTTTTAGTGTGAATCATCGTGTATTAACTGATCAATGTATCAGCAAAATTACAGTAGATTTGTTTAGTCAAATATTAGGTATGCATCATGGCTTTAGTTTTCATACATTACGCCACAGTGCTGCTAACTATCTAGCAATAACTTTGCTCGGTTCAAAAGAAATGATCAAGACCTACACAGATTGTCCTTGGGTAAAAGCAAAAAAGATGAGGGATTTATTGTTTGGTATGAAAGCACGTGCTCAAGAAGAGATTATTCAACATAAATGGCAGGTGCTCGCCTCTTGGATGGGGCATAGCAGTATTGAGCAAACGGCTTCAAATTACCTTCATGTTTTGGATTTATTAGCAGTCGATCGAATTTATAATTCGCCGTGTATCATTTCAAAAAAAGTATTAGAACAGTGTTTTAGTCCAGTGAAGTCAAGTACAGACTACATAAACCTAAATCGTTATACTCAGCAACAGAAATGGTTTAATTCTTATCAGCAAACACAGCCAGTTACGATGGCTGGCCGACAAGAAAAGAAGTTTAGTATAGAGAAGAGTACTCTGACACCTTTTCAACGTTTGATAAGTTTTAGAGAAGGTCGTTTAAGCGAAGATACCCAAGCTCAAGAATGGATGCAACGATGTCAATGGATGAGCACTAAATGGATGGATCGCCAAAAATTTAATTTAAAAACGAATTATGTTTATAGTAAGAATTTAGAAGAGAGTTGGTTTGATGAACTTTACGAAAAGGCTAAAAAACTGACTCGTCCAGATGAAATAATTCCTCTCCTTGATTTTCATTATAAAGATGATAGGCAGCAAGATGCACTGAAAGAAAAGAACATGGTTAAGGCGCTTAAAATATTATTATTATTTGGAAAACTGCGTAAGAATTTTCTACATTTTCAATGCCGAATGAAAGGTGATGAGCAACAAATTGTTAATTTTATTACTGGTATAGAGCCAATGTTAGGAGATCATCTGTATTTAGAAAAACAAAACTACCCAGTTAATTTGGATGCTCCTGAGCGAACCGTTAAATTTAGTTTTCAAAGAGTTGTCGGCTCTAACAAAAAAAATGTTACTCCGCTGGTTATATTTAATTTAATGTTAAAAATGATGCAAAAAGATGAACTCTGGATCAAATAGCCTAAGCAGTTTAAAAAGGGGAATTTAAAAGTTTTAGCATCACAGTTTGATTACTGGATTTTAAACAATAGTGTGAAGATTAGCGCTTTGGTAAATCGATGAGCTAAAGTGTTGTAGTCCAAACTCGATCTGACAGTTACCCATTTTTGAGCTGTTGATTAATTTATCAAAAAAAATCAAGCCACCCACGGGTGGTTTTTTGTTGCGACATTTCACCAGTAACTAACTTTCTTAATGTGAATCATGCTAAGGCAGCGAATGAAGGGAAGCCGTTAGTTGTATTGATGGCACCACAAGAGAAAGATCGTTCGAAGGCTCAAAACCGTTTGTACTGGATTGGCTTAATCAATGGGCTAAAAGTCAAGGTAAAGATAAAGATTACGAGCATCTGTTCTTTAAGAAAAACTTCTTAGCAAAAATCTATGATTGCGATGACGTTGGCCAATACAAGAAAACATTCAAGGCTGTAAGAGAGTTGAAAGATTCTAATCATCCTCTCTACCAAGATGTAGCAAGTGGCCTATGTGAGCTAATGAGCACTACAGACGCAAGTACAGTTCAATTAACCGAATACTTAAACGACATTCATGCTTTCTGTAATAAAAACGGGTGTTATTTGGAAACGCCTGATGATCTTAAGTAGGTGCTTGAATAGTTGCTGATTTCATATTATTAATGTCTCTCACTTTATAAAATGAGAAACTAACAAATGGTAATGAATAATATTGAATATGATGCGGTGGTTGAAAGTGCGAAAATCAAAGCGAAAAGCGATATAACAGTAGCGGTTTTAAATAATGCAGCAAGTACGGGTTTAGTTGCAATTAATGATGCAAGTAAAGAAAAGCTTATTAGAGTTTATCAAAAAACTGCATGATCAGATTGATGAATAATATGAACCGCCCTTAAAGCGGTTTTTTATTGCTAGTAGAATATTTAAGGTACCTTTTCTAATAGGCACATACTATTAAAGTGTTTTTTATTTATTTTTTAGATTGAAAAGATTGCTATTTAAGTAATTTAAATATAAAAATCTTTATTGATTGAGCGTAGTTGTTATACAGGATATTTATAAGGATTTTAAAATGACAATTATCACATTGCTTGATGTTGAGACGAAGAAGAAGGTGATAGTTCGGTCCGTAATAGACCCAATAGCAAGAATAGACAAAAAAGGGAATATACAAATTATTCAAATTCATAAATGGCTAGATGATGAATCTGGAGATTTTGTTGATGAAGACTTATATGAGGCACTCAACAATGGAGAAGTTGGAATATACTTAACTTTGCAGTATATGATCATTGATATTGAAAATTAATTATTTTTTATTTTTAGTCAGTGTGATTTCTTACTCTCTAGAGCCTAATGGTTACTACACATAAGACCTTATTAAGTATTACCTATTGATGGGCACATATTCTTTATAAGTCTTGATAAGTAAAAAAATTATGTAGGCTAAAAATAAAACCATTCAAAAAAAGAAATCTTTATCTATTTAAATATGAATATTTGATATTTTTAATTCAGTCCCTATTGCTAGTGCTTAAATATTATGCCAATATGAAGTTGGAGATATTTCCGAATAGATATTTCCTATTTCAGGTCTAAGCGTTTTTTTTCGCTAAGCCCATTTCTGAATAAAAATAGGAAGTGGGCTTTTTTATTTTTAAATATTTCAGTATTATCAGTGTGTTGCTTTAAGTAACACTAAACCTTATTGATCAGCGCAAATATCAAAAAAGGGGGAGCTTGCCTACTAGGCAAGCTTTTTAAATTGATAATTTAAACACAATAATCCATTTTAAAGCTCAATAGAAAAATCAAACTTCCCTAGCTTTTATTCGTACTAATTTATTGAATATAATCGTTTTTATAATTTTTAAAATTTCCTTAAACTAAAAATGGAAAATTTCTTGTTGCAACATTGTTATAATAGGACTACCTTAAGAAAAATACTTTATAAAAATGAGGAGCTGCCGAAATGCCACAGTATCTCATGTTTGCGGAAAATATTTATAACAAAATTAAAGATGAGGAATTGTTTTCACATGACTGTATTGAAAATATGAACTTACTTATGACATGTATACGCAGAGAAATTGAGGGAACAGAATTTAAATTAAAATATAATTTTATTGATTTTGTTGAATTGTTTAGTAAACAATTAGATGAATGTAAAGTAAAAATAGATGTGAGTTTGATTCCTCCTCATAATTCAGAAGGTGAGTATATTTTATGGTTAGCTGGATTTATCGAAAAAATTACAGAAGGTGGACCTAAACCACCTCCGCCTATAAAGAAATTTATTCCAGAGTATATGAGCTTGAAATATGAATTAGATTTTTTACCTTTAAATGAGGAAAAAATTCAAACCGAAGGTAAAGAAATTACGGATTACTTTAATTCAAAGCTTTATAAGGCAACTTTTAAGAAATAATAGTTAGTTGTCTCTATTTTTAGCCACCGCCTTAGGGCGGTTTTTTTATGGGTAAGAATAATGGATTCTACAGAATACTTTTGGCTTACTCGGAAAAAAGAACCTAAAACTAAACTTAAAAGCCGGCCACTGCCAAAGCCTACACAAAAATATCTAGAGGCAGAAGAAGAATTTACTGAAACTTTAGATAATCTGGAAATTAAATATGAAAAGAAATTTCAGTTTAAGTCTACTAAGCACTGGCGGTTTGACTTTCATTTAATTGAGTATCGAATACTAGTTGAAATTGCGGGTGGTCCATGGTCTGGCGGTCGTAAGGGCAAACTTAAAAATAAAGCTTGTAGTCTTGATCGTTACGATGTGGCTGAAGAGATGGGCTACACCGTAGTTCGCATAGAGACAGCTTCAAGATGTCGCATTGATGAGTCTGGACCTTTGCAGTTACGGACTGAATACGCTAGTGAATGGCTAAAAAATTTAAAGAGGCAAATATTTAATGGATCAGATCAGACCATTTCCTCCAACTGATTTTATTGACCAAGCAGATGAAGAGGAAGCGATTCGCATAGTAGAAAAAGATTATTTTTTTAAGCTTAGTTCTTGGTTTGGTAGGGACTAATGGTTGCTCAAAGGTGGAAAAAGAGTCAAAAGAAGCTATCTTAAGCACCTTAAAAGATCCTGATTCAGCCCAATTCCAAAATATAAAAGGATATTGCGGAGAGGTAAATTCTAAGAATAGCTACGGTGGTTATTCAATTTGCAATAATTTGGGAAGCACACTGCACTCCAAATAAATTATCTTTAAAAGAGCGCAATGAGTGTGTAAAGGATGCATATAATCAGTCTCTTATAATGGATGCAAGGCTTAAAGGGGTTTCCAAGGAAAGCTTAAGGAATGAAATATTAACAGACAAAAATGCATCAAAAGCAGAAATTCAAGAAGGCTTAAGAGATATTGATCGTGCGTATAACAGTAATTTCAAAGATAAGGGTCTATAGGCACAGGATGTTGTTGCTAAATGTGTAAAGTTGATTGATTAGTGAATTGGTAAAAAGCACCCTAGGGTGCTTTTTTATTTAGACAAAACGCACTTCAACATGTTTACCAATTGCCGCAGCATATTTTTGCAATGTGGCAATAGATGGTGATGGTTTGCCTGTGATCAATGCTTTTTCTAGCCGTGAAACGGCAGAGGTACATTTGTTCCCACGCGTTCCGCGATTTGCGCTTGGGATAGACCTGCCTCTCGACGTGCAGTAAGTACCATATCGAGCAAGGGCATTTCTTCACGTTCAATTCGTTCGTATTCGGTACGCACTGCTGAACGAGATAATGCAAGTGCTTTCATTTCTTCATGTGTTCGCATTTTTCACCTCTTTCATGCGGTCAAGTGCTAGGTTTAGATCTTGCTTAGGTGTTTTTTGGGTTTTCTTAACAAAACTATGGAGCATTACAATGCGTTTACCGACTAGTGTGCAATACATAACACGAGCAATACCTTCTTGAGATTTTAAGCGCAACTCAAATAGTCCTTTACTCATTGGTAATGTGTGAGATTCTCCTAAGTTTGCGCCGGGGGTGAGTCTATTACTTTACCCAGTGCATTATTTAATATAGTTCTATAGACATCCAAGCGTTCTTTGTAATTTTCAATAAACTTAGTCAACTCTATGTCACCAGGGCTACTTAACTTACGAAAATGTTTTCACTTCCTATTATTTCACGAAAATAAAAGCTCATTGTGCAACGAATATAAATATAAGATGACTTTTAAATCAGCTTGTCTCTAATCTCGAATCCGCTAATATCCTCAAAAGCTATTTTTCTTGTCCATTTACTTCTTCAAATACACCTTTGGGGTTCAAAAGCATGTGTTTGATCGGTTGACCAGTGAGCTGATTAATATCCAAAAGATCATAAACCATTTGTTGTCCTAGCTGTTCACGCCGGACGGCTTCAACAATTTCCTGCATGTTTTGAAATTCTTCAAAACTCAGAACAACAGCTTCGGGCGTATTCTTCGTATAAACAAAAACAGGTTTATGACTTTCTTTGACACATTGAACAATTTTGCTCCAAGATTTGCGAACATCAGACGCAGAAACAATCGCACCGTTTATAAAAGTTAATCGACTCATATCTAAGACCTTATACTGGATGGCAAAAATTAAATCACTTTAGAATATTGTTCCGAATGTAAGAAAACGACCGTTATTTATTATGGGGCTATTATATTTCTAAAATTAGTAGATGATATTTGTATGTAACTATATAATCTAAAAAAATAAATTTTAAATCGTGCAAATTAAAAATAGGGAAAGCTATGCTTACTGGAGTCTATATAAATAATGTTGCTACTTATAGTGTACCAACACAATTAGATGGTTTAAAGCAGATAAATTTTATATTTGGGGCAAATGGGTCTGGAAAAACTACAATTGTAGAATTATAGATCAACCATTAGGCTACACACATTGTTTACTTCAATGGCTTGGTGAAGAACCAATAAAAACTCTAGTCTATAATAAAGATTTTATTGATCGTAATTTCAATCAAGAAAATACCGTTAAAGGAGTTTTTACTCTAGGTGACGATCAAGTTGAGGCAGAAGGTCAAATTGCTTTATTGCGTCCACAAATGAGGGTGAATGGAAGCGTAAAAAATATCAGCCTGAATATCGTCGCCAATGGCGTAAATTACATATTGGTATAGATGCTAAAACCTTACAAATACGCGCTGTTCAGCTCACGACCAACAATGTGAGTGATTCACAGGTACTTGGTGATTTACTCGATCAGATTCCACAAGATGAGAGAGTTGACTCCGTCTATACCGATGGAGCTTATGATACCAAACAGTGCCGACAGGTCATTGCGGATCGGCAAGCACATGCAGTGATTCCACCAAGAAAAAATGCGAAGCCATGGAAAGATAAAAAGATGGGCTCGCTAGAACGCAATGAGTTGCTTTGAACAGTTAAACGTTTAGGAAGAACTATTTGGAAGAAATGGCCAGGCTATCATCGGCGAAGTTTGGTTGAAACCAAGATGCATTGCATCAAATTATTGGGGGATAAACTCAGTGCGAGAAATTTTCAAAGCCAAGTCAATGAGATTCATGCACGTATGGCAGTATTAAATAAATTTACGGACTTAGGCAGACCACATACCCGAGTTGTCATTTAAATTTGAGTAGATATGAGAAGTCTTAACTTTTAAATCTTTGTGCAACAAAGCCTTAACAAACTAGAATTTATTCTTCTATTTGAAAGGATTCTTAAAATACTCTTTTAATATGGAAATAATTAATAGTGTACTGATTAAACCTAGAAATACTATAAGAACCCACAACATACAATCCAAAGAATATCAAACATTACTGATACAAAAATAATAATATTTTTTTGTCTATTAAGTAACTGAAATTTAGTTTTTTTTACAAGTTAAGTGTTTTATTAAGTTATAATTAAAAGTAAATTTTTCCCAACTAGTATAAAGTTTAAGAGTATAGGTTATTGAATTTTTTCTTATGCAAAAAAAAGTCAAGAATCTTTATTTAAGAAAAGGTGAACACTCATTTGTTCTGCAATCACAGTTCATTTTTAAAGCTAAGCAGCAAAAATGGACTAGTGAAGATATCCAAAAAATTATAGAAAAGACCTTATATCAAGATAAATATAGGGTATATGCAATTTTGAGAGAGTATTCTAGCCAGAATTACGGGTAAATTTGACTTGAAAAAGAGAAGGACTAAAGTCTTTTAGAAGGATATATCTTGGATCCTGAATAAGATTTTTACTATTAAAGGAGTAAAGTTTAGCCTCGATATAAGTTTAATCTATTATTTTTACAATAATATTGCATATATCAATACCTAATTTAACTTTAGTTCCTATCGCCAACCCTGTATGGTGTCCGTTCAGAAACACTCTATCGAGGCTAATATGTATAGTTTTTCTAGATCAATTAATTGAAACGAATCTCAAAGATGGGAATAAATACAGTAAATTATTGATTGGATATAAATTATTTTCTGATTTGATGAATGATCCTATATTTTATACAGAAGTGTCTAATTCAGCTCTGAGCGCTACGAAAAGAAAATATAAGCAACTAAAAATTAAAATCACCACACATCAATATCAGCTTCATTTTGAATAAATCAATAAAACGAAAGTTCTCAGCTCTCTCTTCGTATATGAGAAAGTCACAATTTATGGCCTTTCTCATATCTATTTAGCATAAAATCTCTTATGCGAATCTGGAAAGATTAAGTTATTTCGTAATATTTTATCCAATAAGCATTGTCGAAAATATCAGTGTAATAGCTTGACTTCTTACAATGTGAAAAATAGTCACAGCATAAATCTCTAATAATTTCAATTTCCTCTAGGCTATCAGCAGCATTGACTAAAAATATAAACTTGTCCAAGTTAACAAGTAATTTACTACTATTTTTCAAAGGTTTATTATTAGACATTGAATCCTATGTGTTTTCCTGTTGGAAGCTCTACATCAATACGAAGTTTTCCGCCCATTGCTTCGACATACTTTTTCATCGTTGAAATTTTAAGATCATGACCACGATTTTCGATTGCTGACAATGAAGGCTGTTTGATTCCAAGGGTTGCAGCCAATTCTTTTTGAGAAATCTCTAACTCTTCACGAATAAGGTGAAGCTGAGTTTCCAACAATAATTCATCCGCCATTTGTTGAATACGAGCTTGACTCTCTGGAGAGCGATTAGCCAATAATTCTTGTAGGGTCTTAGCCATTAGATTGATCTCCTAAAGTTGAAAGATGAATTTCGTATTGCTGATCGGCAATATCTAACATCTCTTTATAAAAACGCTTTTTACCACCTTTATCACCGATACACAGCACAATAGCTTGTCGTAAAGGATCAAACGCGAAAAAGGCTCTCAGTGATTTACCTCGATGCTGAACACGTAGGTCTTTCATATTGGTAAATTTGGAGTCATAGACGGTATCTACTAAAGGACGACCTAAACTTGGTCCCTGTTGCTGTAGAACGACCAACGCTGCGAGTACTTTCTCTTGTGTAGATTGATCTTGCTGTGCAAGCCATTCGTTAAACAGATCCGTTGTAATGACTGTCCACATATTACAACCATAATATAGATTACAATCTATATTTTATGCTTAATTGAATTATTATTCAAATGACAATAAAAAATCCCGACGTCATGTCGGGATTTTTCGGTGTGGAGCGCATAGGTAGGGCTGACTACCTAATGGTCATGGTGTCTGACTGATTATTCTTGTTTTAAGTCATTGAACATCCTGTTCATATAGATCGATCATAGGGACTTCACTGGTGCTTGGATACAAACAATTTCGTAAAATGCTGTAAGCCAAAGCGTACAAAAAATCATCAAAAATTATCCCAAAGCTTATCCGCAAGAAATGGGGATAAATTCAGAAATGGAAGCCTTAAGGAATCGGAAGGAAATTACGATTTGATCGCTTTTTAACCAATTTTATTGGCAAAATATATCAAAACTGCTCATAAAAAAGCCGACTTGTTTCCAAGTCAGCTTTTCGACATCGTCGAGCAAATTATTTATAGCATAAGTTTTTGATTTTTATATGTTTCAATTTGTTAATTTCGTATAACGCACACTATGTTAAATAGAAAATTTCTAGAAGTAATAAAAAAGATTATTTATTAACCAATAAATCAAAAACTATCTCACTAATTAGTATAACTTTATTGCAAAACTTTATTTATATTTCCAATATATGCAAATCCTTTAAATCAATGATTTATGGGTTTTTATATAATTTCAATATTTATTCATGAGATATACAATGAAAAAACTGCTTTTGGTATCACTTCTTGGGACTGTTGCAGCAACTACAGCAAATGCTGGTAGTACAACAATTCAGCCATATGTAGGCGCTGGTTATACATTTTTAAATAACGATGATGTTGATGTACATTTTCTAGGTCTGAATGGTGGTTTGCAATTTAATGAATATGTTGGTGCTGAAGTATTCTGGAATAAATCTGTGAATGACATCGAGTTCGATGGCGATTTAGAAGAACTTGGTGTAAGAACTGATGCCGATGTTCAATACTATGGTATTGGCTTAACAGCTAAATATCCTTTAGCAAATAACTTCTATGCTAAAGGTATGGCAGGTTATGCACGTGTTGACCTCGATGTAGATGCTACTTATCAAGGTTATACAGTTTCAGCTAGCGAAGATGATTCCGGTTTAATCATTCAGGCTGGGGCTGGCTATAACTTCACTCCAAACTTGGCTGCAGAAGTAGCTTACACACACGTTAATGCGTTTGATGGCTTTAATGGTGTAAATGCTCAATTAAAATATAACTTCTAATTTGTTGAGTAAAAGAGCGAGGAGAAAATCCTCGCTTTTTTTGGAAATTTGTACAACAGCCATTATGTTAAATGAAAGAAGTAGTGAATTTATTCTGTCTTATCAGTAGGAAGGTATAAAAAAAGACCAATAAGTTTTTACACTTATTGGCCTTTTCCTTTATTCGTAATTAGTGTTTAGGTGGCAATTTATGCTCTGGATGATGCTTCTTCATGTCATGTTTTGAAGAGGCTTTATGATGGGGATCTCTTTTCATATCATGTTTTGGTGGCTGTGGTTTTTTATCAATATGGTGCTGAGCTGGTGGCTGTTTATGATCCTGTACTGGAGCAGCCATCGTAGTCATTGTGAATGAGGTTGCCATTAAACCAACGAGTAAACCAGAGATAATCTTTTTCATTTCTAAACTCTAAACCTGAGAACTTATTTGATAAGAGGATATTAGGACTGCTTTATGGAGATTAGATGGATAATAATGTGAGATTTAAGTAAATTATTTTCCTCATTAAAACATGATGATTCAACTATATGTTTTTATTATATTTGAGTGAAATCACAGCCTATTTAAAGACCAAATAAATGGTTATTTTGCATTCTAAGTGTTTGTTTTATATTCTAAATTAATCCTTATTTCCTTCTTAACTTTAACAAAAGAATTACATTAAATAATTATTTAAACTTGGTTTCTCATGTTTAATGAAATTATCAATTAAAAGACAAAATGATTAGGTGTGGTATGAATACATTAATTAAAGCAATTGTTTTATCAGTATCAGCTTCTGTTATGGGAGCTTCTGCTTTTGCCGCTCCACAAGAAAATCATAATCAGCCTAAACACGTTAATCAGCATAAAAAACAAGTTGACCAACATAAGAAACAGCCTGTAGTTCAAAAAGCTCAAGCTCAGAAGCATACTGTAAAACCTTCACGTGATTGGAAGGCTGGACAAGTTATTCCTTCTCAATACCGCAAAGGTCACTCAGTAGACCATAAAAAGTATAGCAACCTGACTAAACCAGCTAAGAACCAGCAATGGGTGAAAGTAAATAATGATTATGTGCTGATCAATACAGTGAATCACAAAATCATTAAAACTATCAAAGGTTAATATCTCTGATGGAGAAAAATTCTCTAGAAGGCTTTAAATACTTTCTTGAAAAAAAACGCAGATCTTGAGATCTGCATTTTTCTTTTCTAATTATCAATCTTTTCTAAAATTAACATAATACGAGTTATACAAAGCCTGAGCCAATTTCCTACGTTTTTTGCTTCGTGTAACCGCCATTATGTTAATTTTAGGAAGTCTTAAGACTAATTTTCAGACTTATCCCTGGGTACGCCAGAGTTAATTGATAAGGTCGGAATGCCTAAAAAAATTATTGACCTTGATAAATACCCTCTAACAGCACTATTCGATCATAAAACAGGGCGTTACTGGCCATGGACATTCACCGAAAGTCGAAGCTTCACGCCATCAAAGCCTCGTTTTATTACAGATGATCTAGAAGCTGAATTTCAAGCTATTCTCGCTGGAGTTGGATTCGGACACATGCCTGGATTTCTAGTTTTGCCGTGGCTTAGGAGTGGTAAGCTCATTCAGATACTTCATAAGGAAACCTCTCCCGTTTGGCGCCTGTATTTATATCGTCCACAGCGGGGCCCGACACCTTTGCGAATCCGAGCATTGTTTGATTACTTAGCGGAAGTGTTGGGCCATATAGAAACCTGAATCAGATGGAACTAACTTTTTTCTAGAAAGTAGAAATCAGATAAGACCATCATGTATTTAGAGTAACTACAATTTTTCCTATTTGCTGATTTGATTCAAGATAGCGCTGAGCGTCATGCATGTCCTCAAAGTTAAAGCAACAGTCGATCACTGGACGAAGATATCCTGCACCTATACTGCTAAGAATAAATCGTCTGGCTTGCTCCCTTAGAACAGGATCATGGAGAACCTCAAGGAACAAAAAACCTCGCATGGTTAAGCTCTTGCGTAATGCAACTTTAAGGGGAAATGGTGTGATCTCAGGGCTAAGTGCACCATGCATAACCATAGTTCCTCCTACAGACATCGCTTTTGCAATCTGTTCAATATGAGGCCCTCCTACAGCATCGAAGGCGACATCAAGATGTTCTCCACCTAAACGTAAAACAAGCGCCTCATACAAATCTGGTTCATCTTCACTGGCTATAACATTTTTAACACCGAGATCCAGTAAACGTTGCTTTTTCTCTGTCGTTTGTGTACTTGCAATGACCTTAGCACCGGCTGCTTCAGCGATCTGTATCGCAGCTAGTCCTACGCTACTTGAAGCTGCTGTGATCAAGATCGTTTTTCCTTTCGAAACTCCACCAGCATGGATTACACCACCCCAAGCCGTCAAATACTGCATCCAGATTGAAGAAGCTTCTTCCCAGCTTAAACTATCGGGTTTGTGAACTAAAAAAGTTTCTGGAATCAGAAGCTTGTCCGCATATGTCCCATATTTGGCTAGATTGTCAGTCGGAAGAATCGATACTGCATCTCCTGGAGAAAATTGGCGTACACCTTCACCTATTGCCAGAACTATGCCTGCTCCCTCATATCCCAGACGAGAAGGGAATACTGCCTTTTGAATATAAGTACCACGCCGAAACATTACATCAGCCCGGTTGAGTCCGATCGTTTTCATCTGGATTAGAACTTCTCCTGCGGCTGGTAAAGCAACAGGAAGTGTTTCTAATGTCAGAACATCTGTATCTCCAATACTATTGAAGCGCCAAGTCTTGGCCTGAAGTGCATTAAATGACATCTATAACTACCTTAATATTGGCAGAGCGATCTTGAACAGCATCATGAGCCTCAATCGCTTGGTCTAGAGTAAAATGACGAGGATCAACAATAGGACGCAGTTTACCTTCCTCAACAAGACGAGTAGCGATCTTAAGGATATCACCATGATGAGCACGGCGATTGCCTGTTAACATCGGCATTAGGACGAATACGCCAGACACTGTGGCACACCGTAGAGATGAACTCGCTAAATTATGATTACCAAATGCAGCACAGCTGGTAATGTGGCCATAGTGAGTTGTCATGGAAAGTGAAGCATCGAGTACTGGACCACCCACAGTGTCGTAAACAATGTTAAAACCTTGACCCTCAGGGCTTGCAGCAATAATGTCATCGGAAGATGCTGTTGTGTAATCGAGAGGTGTTGCACCGAGTTCTGAAATCAGTGATTGATCAGCTGTACGACCAGTCGCCCAAACATTTGCATCAAGTGCTTTTGCAAGCTGAACAACCATATAACCAACGCCACCAGCACCACCCTGAACCAGTACAGTTTGCCCTGGTTGGACCTTCGCATTATCCACTAAACCTTCCCAAGCGGTGAGGAACGTCAATGGTAGTACTGCTGCCTCGCGCATAGAGATATTTCGTGGCTTTAATGCGATCAGATCAGCATCTGCTACAACATATTCTGCTAAAGATCCTTGAAGACCACGAACGCCACCAATCAGACCGTAAACTTCATCTCCGACCTTGAAGTGGGTGACACCTTCACCAACAGCAGTGACAACCCCAGCCATATCTGTTCCCAACACGGCAGGAAGCTCTGGCATAGCATATGGTGCTTCACCAAGACGAATTTTATAATCAATAGGGTTTACACCACTAGCATGAATACGTACTAGAACTTGCCCAGCCTCTGGTTGAGGTATAGGGAGTTCTACACGTGTAAATTCATGATCACCAAAATTTTCTAAGATAAGAGCATTCATCATCTTATTCATAATTGTTCCTTATTTTTAACTGGAGGATGATGTGCACAGTACCAAAGTAAATTAATCCAATAAATGATATTTATAGGATTTAATAATTCCTAAATAATGAATAATAAATATCATCCGCTCACTAAAGATATGCTAGTACAGTACCTAAACCGGACATTTCTATTTTGGGCTTACATGTTGATTTCGTATAAGGTGTATTATGTTAATTTTAGGAAATTTAAACACTGTAAGTGAAAATAGTAATTATAAATTACCACTAGAAATGATAACTTAAATCAAAATTTAAGATAGTTGTCAAAGAGCTAAAACCATAAAAAGTTAAACTAAGCTTTTAATCGTTAAATCTAATTGTTCGGCTATTGCCTTTAATGGAGTTACACTCCCCCATGCTCGACATAACAAAATAGCTCCCTCCAATGATGCAATAATACTCATACTGATTTGATTGGATTGTTCCAAACATATACTTTCTTGTTCAAATGCTTGTATCAATCGCAGTTTCCATACATCTAGTATTTGTTTAACTATTTCAACATATTGTAATTTCTCAGGATCACTTCCTGTTTCCATTAATACAGACATTAAAGGACAACCGGCCTCAAAATTATCGGCTTGCACCATATCGGCCCACCACGTAATAAATACAGTGATGCCTTTACGTACTCCATGCTGATTTAATGCTTTATCTAGTTGTTCTAATGCAGTATTTCCAGAAAAAATTAAAGCCTCTTTAACTATTTGCGATTTACCATCAGGGAAATAATGATAGGTCGAGCCCAGTGGGGCTTGTGCATGTTTCGCAACTTCTCGCACACTTGTAGCAGCTAATCCCTGTGTCCTTAATAAATCCAATGCGGATAAAATAAGCCGTTGTCGTGGATCTAATTTTTTATTTACTTGCAAACTCATTAGTCCTGTTCCGCTTAAAAAACAAATTGCTATAACGCTTGTTATAACTTAGCATAATTTCAAATATAACAACTGTTATAATTGGATTAAAAATGAACAATGATTTTATAGTTACCGCGAAAGACGGTTACCCACTTGCAGCAATTAAATACAGTGCAAAAAAACCCAAAGCAAACATCATTCTTGCGGGTGCAACAGGGGTACCACAAGCGTTTTATCGACGTTTCTCCGAATATGTAGTTACACAGGGTTATAACGTCATAACTTTTGACTATCGTGGAATTGGTCGTTCTAAACCTACTGATTTTAAGAATTTTGATAGCAATTTTCTTGAGTGGGCAACACTAGACCTTGCAGCAGTGGTCGATATTGTGGCAGATGATTTACCTCTTTTTATGGTGGGTCATTCATTCGGTGGACATGCCTTTGGTTTACTACCGACTCATCATAAGGTTAAGTGTATTTATATATTTGGTACAGGTGCAGGCTGGCATGGTTATATGCCAAAAACTGAAGCAGTGAAAATAAAAGTACTGTGGGAGCTTGTTTTACCTACATTGGCTCAGTGGAAAGGCTATATTCCAATGTCACTAATAGGTATGGGCGAAGATTTACCCTATGGAGTGTACCAACAATGGAAACGCTGGTGTAAATTTCCACATTATTTTTTTGATGATCCTCAAGTCCCTGAAATAGCAGAACAGTTTACCAAGGTAACCACACCTATCATTGCAGCGAACGCACTTGATGATTTATGGGCAATGCCTAAATCACGTAATGCATTTATGCAGGGGTATAAAAATGCTGATGTTCAGTTAATTGATATTCCTTTAACCAAGTCGCTACCAAAAATTGGTCATATGGGCTATTTCCGTAGTGACTCAAAAGTGCTCTGGGATAATGTAGTAACTGCCTTTGAAAGAATACTTTAATAACGATCCTTGAGAATAATAAATATGGAACATAAGTTTGACCTTTCTAATCTACTCAAAGTCTATAAAGCTTTGATTTGGATTACACTTTATGCTGCTGCTTTACATTTCTTTGATAATGTATATTTTTTCTTTCAATACCCAGAACCTGCTTGGCTCACACGGGAAATTGTTGCATTACTTTGGATACCGATTGCTTTAATGGCTCATCGTGCCGTAGATTTAATTTATACAGGTAAAGTGGAGTACGCTTTCGCAATAATTCATAGTTTTGTATTAGCCAACTGGATTTCATTGGGTCATTATTTATTTGCTTGCCCACAAGATGTATTACCCCGTATTAATATTGCAATTTTTATTCAAACCAGTATTGCTAGTGTACTATTTGTCATGACTTTATGGTTGCAAATCACTCGCTATCCGAAATCATTGCGCTATATCAAACCAACTTGGCTGAAAAATATTGCCATGTACTGCATATTAATTATTATTTTAGAGTCAATTTTTCCCTCTGATTTTCATGATTGGTGGTATACGTGGTTCATACCGTCAGATATACATTAACTTGAATCCTACTTAAGAAAAATGATCTTTTCCCTCTTACTAATATTTATTAGAAATAAGTCCATTTAACATAATGGCTGTTATATGAAATTCAGTGCCTCAGGCCTAAAGAACCAAGTTTATGTCTTGCAAAAACGTATCCTATAGGATACATTTTGCTTATGTACTCAATATATACCACAGAAGCCTTTGATGATTGGTTTACCAAGTTAAAAGATCAACAGGCAAAAAGACGCATACAAGTCCGAATTGATCGGGTTGAAGATGGGAACTTTGGAGATACTGAACCAGTCGGTGAAGGTGTTTCTGAGTTACGTTTCTTCTTTGGACCTGGCTATAGGATTTATTACTGCAAGCAAGGGCAAAGGGTCGTTATTCTCTTAGCAGGCGGAGATAAGTCTACGCAAAGTAAAGATATAAAACTTGCCCTACAATTAGCACAAGATTTAGAGGAGGAGCTGTAAATGGCTATCAAACTTCGTAAATGGGATAGTGCTGAGCATCTTAAAACAGAAGAAGATATGCAAGCTTACCTACAAGCCTGTATCGATGAATCTAATGGTGATGCTGCATTCATTGCTAAAGCTTTAGGTAACATTGCTAAAGCTAAAGGAATGGCTCAATTATCACGAGATACAGGTCTAGGCCGAGAAAGTCTTTACAAAGCACTTTCTGGTGATGTTAACCCTAGTTTTGATACTGTGATTAAAGTTGTAAAAGCACTGAATTTACGCTTAGCAATTTAAAAAAAGTTATTTAAAAATGGAGCTTTAAGCTCCATTTTTAAATTTCATATAAGGTGTATTATGTTAATTTTAGGAAATTTAAACACTGTAAGTGAAAATAGTAATTATAAATTACCACTAGAAATGATAACTTAAATCAAAATTTAAGATAGTTGTCAAAGAGCTAAAACCATAAAAAGTTAAACTAAGCTTTTAATCGTTAAATCTAATTGTTCGGCTATTGCCTTTAATGGAGTTACACTCCCCCATGCTCGACATAACAAAATAGCTCCCTCCAATGATGCAATAATACTCATACTGATTTGATTGGATTGTTCCAAACATATACTTTCTTGTTCAAATGCTTGTATCAATCGCAGTTTCCATACATCTAGTATTTGTTTAACTATTTCAACATATTGTAATTTCTCAGGATCACTTCCTGTTTCCATTAATACAGACATTAAAGGACAACCGGCCTCAAAATTATCGGCTTGCACCATATCGGCCCACCACGTAATAAATACAGTGATGCCTTTACGTACTCCATGCTGATTTAATGCTTTATCTAGTTGTTCTAATGCAGTATTTCCAGAAAAAATTAAAGCCTCTTTAACTATTTGCGATTTACCATCAGGGAAATAATGATAGGTCGAGCCCAGTGGGGCTTGTGCATGTTTCGCAACTTCTCGCACACTTGTAGCAGCTAATCCCTGTGTCCTTAATAAATCCAATGCGGATAAAATAAGCCGTTGTCGTGGATCTAATTTTTTATTTACTTGCAAACTCATTAGTCCTGTTCCGCTTAAAAAACAAATTGCTATAACGCTTGTTATAACTTAGCATAATTTCAAATATAACAACTGTTATAATTGGATTAAAAATGAACAATGATTTTATAGTTACCGCGAAAGACGGTTACCCACTTGCAGCAATTAAATACAGTGCAAAAAAACCCAAAGCAAACATCATTCTTGCGGGTGCAACAGGGGTACCACAAGCGTTTTATCGACGTTTCTCCGAATATGTAGTTACACAGGGTTATAACGTCATAACTTTTGACTATCGTGGAATTGGTCGTTCTAAACCTACTGATTTTAAGAATTTTGATAGCAATTTTCTTGAGTGGGCAACACTAGACCTTGCAGCAGTGGTCGATATTGTGGCAGATGATTTACCTCTTTTTATGGTGGGTCATTCATTCGGTGGACATGCCTTTGGTTTACTACCGACTCATCATAAGGTTAAGTGTATTTATATATTTGGTACAGGTGCAGGCTGGCATGGTTATATGCCAAAAACTGAAGCAGTGAAAATAAAAGTACTGTGGGAGCTTGTTTTACCTACATTGGCTCAGTGGAAAGGCTATATTCCAATGTCACTAATAGGTATGGGCGAAGATTTACCCTATGGAGTGTACCAACAATGGAAACGCTGGTGTAAATTTCCACATTATTTTTTTGATGATCCTCAAGTCCCTGAAATAGCAGAACAGTTTACCAAGGTAACCACACCTATCATTGCAGCGAACGCACTTGATGATTTATGGGCAATGCCTAAATCACGTAATGCATTTATGCAGGGGTATAAAAATGCTGATGTTCAGTTAATTGATATTCCTTTAACCAAGTCGCTACCAAAAATTGGTCATATGGGCTATTTCCGTAGTGACTCAAAAGTGCTCTGGGATAATGTAGTAACTGCCTTTGAAAGAATACTTTAATAACGATCCTTGAGAATAATAAATATGGAACATAAGTTGGGACTGTTCTAAATTTTGTGTAAGTACTTAATTTTCATTCATCCTACTGAGGATAATAAAAAGAGGTACTTCACATGGATGAAGCTACAATCAAAAGTATGGCAGCTGAATTAGCTAAAGGTTTAAAAATTCCTGAAGATTTAAACCAAATGACAGCCATATTTAAAAAGTTCATGATCGAAACCGCTCTGAATACTGAGCCTTCTGAACATTTAGGCTATGAAAAGCATCAACCTAAGAAAGGATCTAATGCACGTAATGGTTTTAGCTCCAAAACAGTTCTAACACAAGATGGGCAGCTTGCTTTAGATATCCCTCGTGATCGTGACGGCTCTTTTGAACCACAGATTATCAAGAAGCATCAAACATGCATTACTAGCATGGATGATCAAATTCTTTCGCTATATGCGAAAGGAATGACAAATAGAGAAATTGTTGCTTTTTTAAAGAAATGTACGATGCCGATGTATCTGCCTCCCTTATTAGTAAGGTGACGGATGCTGTCATTGAACAAGTGACAGAATGGCAAAATAGAACACTCGATAGTCTTTATCCTGTTGTCTATTTAGATTGCATTGTTGTTAAGGTTCGTCAGCATTCAACAGTAATCAATAAATCAGTTTATTTAGCATTAGGCATTAACCTGGATGGCCAAAAAGAACTTCTTGGCAGGTGGCTTGCTCAAACAGAAGGTTCCAAATTCTGGCTGTCAATCATGACAGAGCTTAAAAATCGAGGAGTGCAAGATATTCTTGTAGCCTGCCTTGCGAAGCAGCGCTTCTCAGGACTAAGAGGCTTTCCTGATGCGATAGCCTCTGTCTACCCTCATACTGATATCCAGCTGTGTATCGTACATGTTGTACGCAATAGCCTGAGATTTGTGAGCTGGAAGGACTACAAAGCTGTAACAGCAGGATTGAAGGCGATCTATCAGGCAAGTACAGAGGAAAATGCTTTAAAGTCCCTAGATATCTTGTGCGATCAATGGAATCACCAGTATCCAAAAATTGGAGAATCCTGGCGGGCAAATTGGGAAAATATCCGAACGATCTTTAGCTATCCTGCTGAAATACGTCATGCGATTTATACAACAAATGCAATTGAATCATTGAATAGCGTGATCCGCCATTCAACTAAAAAGAGAAAGATCTTCTCTTCTGATGATTCAGTGAAAAAGGTCATTTATTTAGCAACTTCAAATGCTGCTAAAAAATGGACCATGCCAATTCAAAATTGGCGTTTAGCAATGAATTGGTTTACGATTCAGTTCGATGATCGATTAAAAGATCATTTATAAAAAATGGGACTAACACAAAATAATTTACAGGCTCGTAGAAACATGAAAATACATTCTTTTGGTGAACACAATAACATTACTTTATCTAATAATTGTATTGAAGTTCGAGGTGCACGTGAGCATAACCTTAAGGATGTAGATGTTTCTATCCCAAGAAATGCACTTGTTGTTTTCTCAGGTGTATCGGGTTCAGGAAAATCATCACTTGCTTTTGGAACTATTTTTGCTGAAGCACAAAGAAGATATTTCGAATCTGTTGCACCTTATGCAAGACGCTTAATAGATCAGGCCGGAGTACCAGATGTTGATGCTATTGATGGTCTACCACCAGCAGTAGCATTGCAACAACAACGTGGTGCAAGTAATACCCGTTCTTCTGTTGGAAGTGTAACAACTTTATCAAGTCTCGTGCGAATGATTTATTCGCGTGCTGGTGCATATCCTGCCGATCAGCCAATGTTATATGCCGAGGACTTTTCACCGAACACTCCTCAAGGTGCCTGTCCTACCTGTCATGGTTTAGGTCACATTTATGAAGTTACAGAATCGACAATGGTTCCTGACCCAACACTCAGTATTCGTGAGAGAGCTATCGCATCATGGCCACCTGCTTGGCACGGGCAAAACTTACGCGATATCCTAGTAACCCTAGGGTATGATGTTGATCGACCATGGAAAGATTTACCGCAATCGGATAGAGACTGGATTTTATTTACTGAAGAAACCCCAACAGTTCCTGTCTATGCTGGTTTAAGCCCCGCTGAGACTCAATCTGCACTTAAACGTAAACTAGAACCCAGCTATATGGGCACTTTCACTGGTGCTCGTCGCTATGTCCTTCATACTTTTGCTAATACCCAAAGTACGTTGATGAAAAAACGTGTTTCACGTTTTATGGAAGGAAAAATATGCCCTTCCTGTCATGGTAAACGCCTTAAACCAGAAGCCTTATCTATTACCTTTGCTGGAGTAGATATTGGTGAGTTTATGCAACTTTCTTTGGATAAGTTAACTTGCCTGCTTGAGCCCATTGTTCTAGGCAATTTCGACGCTCATGATGCTGGAGAAAAGACTAATAATAAAGTAACCCAACTTGATAGATCTGAACGAGCAACAACAGGTAGAGCAGTGCATTCTGTATCTCCAGATGTAAGACGTACGTCAGCACTTTCAGATGAAAAGAAAATTGCTGCGCAGCGTTTAGCAAATGGTGTGGTGGGGCGTTTAAATCAATTACGCCAGTTAGGTCTTAGTTATCTAACATTAGATAGAGCCACACCGACTCTTTCAGCGGGAGAGTTACAACGTTTGCGTTTAGCAACACAATTAAGTTCTATGCTATTTGGTGTAGTTTATGTACTGGATGAACCGTCTGCTGGATTACATCCTTCAGATAGTCAGTCATTATATGATTCTCTCGATAAATTAAGAGACGCTGGAAACTCCGTATTTGTTGTAGAGCATGATTTAGAGCTCATGCGTCGTGCTCAATGGTTAGTGGATGTTGGACCAGATGCAGGAGAGCAAGGTGGTAATATTTTATATAGTGGAGTACCTCAGGGTTTAAGTGAGATTTCAGCTTCACGTACTGCAAGTTATTTATTTAATAAAATCCCAGTTACTCAAAGTTATGGACGTACACCCTCTGGTTGGCTTGAACTTAACAATATTTACCGACATAACCTGCATAATATTGATGCTCGTATACCTCTTGGTGTACTTACAGCAGTTACAGGTATTTCAGGTTCAGGTAAATCTAGTCTCGTTTCTCAAGCTTTACCCGAGTTAGTACTTTCATATTTAGGCAATGAATCTGAAACTGAAAACAATAATGAAAATAATCCTTTAAATGAAGGAATGTTGGTTACCGAGGTTACACAGGGTTCTCTGGCTGGTGATGTGGAGGCTATACAGCGTCTGGTACAGGTTGATCAAAAACCAATTGGCCGTACTCCACGTTCTAATCTGGCAACTTATACGGGTTTATTTGATCATGTTAGAAAGTTATTTGCTGGGACTCCTGAAGCTCGCCAAGCTCATTATGATGCTGGACGTTTTTCGTTTAATGTGGCTAAAGGGCGATGTGAAACTTGTGAAGGTGAAGGCTTTGTCAGTGTAGAATTATTGTTTATGCCAAGTGTATATGCCCCTTGTACGACATGTCATGGTGCTCGATATAATGATGACACTCTGAAAATTCGCTGGAATGGACGTAATATTGCTGAAATATTAGGAATGACCGTCAATGAAGCACGTGATTTTTTTGATGGAGAGGTCTCGATTGCTCGTTCACTACAATTATTAAAGGAAATTGGCCTTGGTTATTTACGTTTAGGGCAACCAGCGACTGAACTATCTGGTGGAGAAGCGCAACGTATTAAATTGGCGACCGAGCTGCAACGCAATCAGCGTGGAAATACACTGTATATACTTGATGAGCCAACTACAGGTTTGCATCCATCAGATGTAGATCGATTGTTAGTTCAATTGCAGCGATTAGTCGATGCGGGTAATACCGTGGTTATGATTGAGCATGATATGCGTGCCGTTGCACAAGCAGATTGGGTGATTGATGTGGGACCAGGTGCTGGAAATGCTGGTGGGAATATTGTTGTGGCAGGAACACCAAAACAAATAACAGAAAATCAAGATAGCCGTACTGCTCCATATTTAGTTAATGAGTTAGTGAGTCGTGATACTAAACATTGATATTGCGAGTGGGTAGAATAAAACCTTAAATTAAAAGCCTGTAAAATCAATCAGATATTTTTTTTAGGTGGTGTGTGAGCATGAAATCTAAAATTTTTTTCAACTAAGGGCTTTGTTGCACAAACCTATTTCTAAAGGCTTATTCCACAATATAATTTTCAAATGAATAAGCCCGCACCTAAAATCTACCGCACAACCAATTGGCCCGCATATAACCGAGCACTCATGAGTCGCGGAAATATTGCCATTTGGTTTGATCCTGCTACGCAATGGTATGCGCCATCAAAAGGCAAACAAGGGCGAAATCAAACCTACTCCGACGCAGCCATCCAATGCTGCTTAATGATTAAATCCTTATTTCGTCTGTCTTTACGTATGGTTACTGGCTTTGTGCAAAGTCTGATTAAACTTTGCGGATTAAATTGGATAGCTCCAGATTACACTACGCTTTGTAGAAGACAAAAGCATATTGATATTGTAATCAGCTACCAAAAAAGTAGAGATGGGCTGCATCTACTCATGGGCTCTACAGGCATGGAGTTTCTAGGTGAGGGTGAATGGAAGCGCAAGAAACATGGACCTGAATATCGTCGCCAATGGCGTAAACTACATATTGGTATAGATGCCAAAACCCTGCAAATACGAGCATTTCAGCTTACAACCAATAATGTCAGTGATTCACAGGTGCTTGGTGATTTACTTAATCAGATTCCACAAGATGAGCGGATTGACTCTGTTTATACCGATGGAGCTTATGACACCAAGCAATGCCGTCAGGTCATTGCAATTGCAGATCGGCAAGCGCATGCGGTGATTCCACCTAGAAAAAATGCGAAACCATGGAAAGATACAAAGAGTAGCTCGCTAGAACGAAATGAATTACTTCGAACAGTTAAACGTTTAGGCAGGATACTATGGAAAAAATGGTCAGGCTATCATTGGCGAAGTTGGTTGAAACTAAGATGCATTGCATCAAATTATTAGGAGATAAACTCAGTGCAAGGAGTTTTGATAGCCAAGTCAATGAGATTCATGCACGTGTAGCAGTGCTCAACAGATTTACGGAATCAGGTCGACCATTTACCCAAGTTACGCCTTAAATTTGGCTCAATTAGGGGCGCTTTGCATTTCAAATCTTTGTGCAACAAAGCCCTTAAAAACAAGAAAAAGAGGATTGATAAAATGATGATAAAAAATAAAAAAGCGCCTGATGGCGCTTTCCTTTAATCATATTTATGGCGTCAGAATTACTTTACGACAGTCTTCTTCTTTTTTATCAAAAATACGGTAACCTTCCGCAGCATCTTCCAGTTTCATGCGATGGGTAATAATCAGATCTGGAGACAGATCTCCATTTTCGATATGTTCTAGCAACTGCGGCAAGTAATTATGCACATGAGTTTGTCCCATTTTAAAGGTTAAACCTTTGTCAAAGGCATCACCAAACAGGAAGCCGTGAATTGGACCGGCATAAACTCCAGGTACACTCACCACACCGCCGCGGCGGACCGCTGCAATACATTGTCTTAACGCTGAACCACTCGAACCTTCTAATTTCAGGTTAGTCATTACAGTTTCCAGCATGCTGCCTTTGGCTTCAAAACCGACCGCATCAATGACGGCATCGACTCCACGATAACCCGTGGTATTTTGAATGATAAATTCAGCGGCATCGACTTCATCAAAATTGACCGGAATCACCCCATAGGTTTGATGTGCGAAACTCAGACGATAAGGATGGTGATCGACCATAAAAATCTGCTCGGCACCGAGCATCCGCGCACAGGCAGCAGCCAGCAGACCGACTGGGCCAGCACCATAAATCGCCACACTGGAACCTCGACCAACTTGGGCATTGTTCACTGCTTGCCAGGCGGTTGGCAGAATATCAGTCAGGAATAATACTTTTTCATCAGGCAGGGAACCTGGCACTTTAAATGGTCCGATATTGCCCTTGGGAATCCGTACATATTCAGCCTGACCACCCGGTATACCACCATACAGATGGCTAAAGCCAAATAAAGCTGCCCCTGGTGGAATCTGTTTTTTATTGAGAATTGCACCACGGCCGGTATTGGTATTTTCACAGGCAGCCATTAGTTCATGTTCACAGAAAAAACAGTGACCACATGCAATCACGAAAGGAATAATTACCCGGTCGCCTTTTTTGACTTCTGTGACTTCAGGGCCGACTTCTTCTACAATTCCCATAAATTCATGGCCGAAAATATCGCCATCTTCAGTGGCCGGAATTTTACCCCGGTATAGGTGCAGATCTGAGCCACAGATGGCAGTCGCTGTCACCCTTAAAATGACGTCATCTGGTTCCTGAATCACTGGATCTGGAACGGATTCAACTCGTACATCCCGAGCACCATGATAGGTAAGAGCACGCATGCGGATTTCCTCTTTCTAGTTCAACATTAAACAGACTCGTATCAAGGCTGCCAAAAATAAAAAACACTTTTATTAGAGCCTTATGCACCAAGAAATCGCTGTAAATTAATGTATGAAATAAGACATCCGAGTGTTTAAAAAATAAACTTATATAGGGTTTACGTAATTAGTGACCTTATGTGTCGAATGAATAGAAAAGAACAGAATTAAAGAAACATCTAGTAATTTCTATAACTTATAGATTGTTAATTCTGTGCTATCTATTATTTTTAGAAATAAATGTCCCTAACATAATCATAGAGGTACTAACTCCCCCTATTACTAAACTCATGAGTATTATTTCTATACTTAATATCTCTGTCCAATGGCTATGGTCACTCCACGGAATATATATGCCATGTCCAAATAAAAAATTTATAGTGCATAAAATAAGGAAGCTAATGAGAGTGGATATTATCAAGGTAACTATAAGATTTTTCCAAACCTCCTTATTTTTAGAAAGAGTTATTACTTTAATCGTTATACTCTGTAAATAAATATCGTAGATTTCAGCTCTAAAAATTTGATTTATTTAACAATATTTTAGTATTTGGCGTATTTTGCCAGTGAATATTATTTGATTAGTACACAAAATAGTGAACAGAAACTAGCTGTGGTTTCTTGTTGGCTTTCAAAGATCTTTAGTTTATAAGCCCACCTCACTTTCCTTGAGTGGGCTTTTTTTATGCTATTGCTTCGCTCGGCAAATATTTTTTAAACAAAAAAATGATAAAGAAGCCTTTTAGATACATCTTTTAAACATTTTGATTCATATTGCATTTATAATAAATATGCTAACTAGTTGTTCCATTCCCTCAGAGGTTAGTAAAAACTATTGTTTCAGCATGAAATAATGATTTGGCCCACTTCTGTGGGTTTTTTAATGCCTTAAAACGCTCTCGTTTGCCCTCTAAGGTCGGTTTATAAAAAATATTGTTCTTTTTTATACTATGGGGTACTATAGTATCAATGCTAGCAAATAAGGAGGTCTGATGCCTAATCAGGTCGAAGACAAAAAAAAGATTCTTCTACGCGTCAGAAAGATCAAAGGTCAGACACAAGCGATTGAAAAAGCGCTAGAAGACAATGTGGAATGTGGTGCGATTCTGCAACAAATATGCTCTGTGCGTGGTGCTATTAATGGTCTAATGAATGAGATGTTAGAGGTTCATTTAAAGGACACTTTAGTATCAGGTGAAACCACAGAACAACAACGAAAAGAAGAATTGGCTGAAATCGCCAAGATTCTAAAATCATATTTAAAATAGATCTGTATAAGGAATTATTCCATGAAGTCACGTGCTGCCGTTGCGTTTGGTCCTGGTCAACCTCTTCAAATTGTTGAAGTTGATGTTGCACCACCGAAGAAAGGTGAAGTATTAATCAAGATTTCCCATACCGGTGTGTGTCATACAGACGCATTTACTTTATCTGGCGATGATCCTGAAGGCGTTTTTCCGGCTATTCTCGGGCATGAAGGTGCTGGTGTCGTAGTTGAGGTTGGTGAAGGCGTGACTAGCGTCAAACCAGGTGATCATGTAATTCCACTTTACACCGCTGAATGTGGCGAGTGCCTATTCTGTAAATCTGGAAAATCGAACTTGTGTATTTCCGTTCGAGAAACTCAAGGTAGAGGCGTAATGCCAGATGGCACGACTCGTTTTTCCTACAATGGTCAACCGATTTACCACTATATGGGCTGCTCAACGTTCAGTGAATACACGGTAGTGGCAGAAGTATCATTGGCTAAAATCAATCCTGAAGCCAATCACGAACATGTCTGCTTACTAGGTTGTGGTGTAACAACGGGTATCGGTGCAGTACACAACACGGCTAAAGTACAAGAAGGTGATAGTGTTGCGGTCTTTGGTTTAGGTGGTATTGGTCTAGCAGTCGTACAAGCCGCACGTCAAGCTAAAGCAGGACGTATTATTGTGGTTGACATGAATCCAGATAAATTTGTGCTGGCAAAAGAGTTTGGCGCAACGGACTTCTTGAACCCTAAAGACTACGATAAACCAATCCAGCAAGTCATTGTCGAAATGACTGGTTGGGGTGTAGATCATTCATTTGAATGTATTGGCAACGTGAATGTAATGCGTGCAGCCCTTGAAAGTGCACACCGTGGCTGGGGACAATCTGTAATTATTGGTGTAGCTGGCGCAGGTCAAGAAATCTCTACCCGTCCATTCCAACTGGTTACTGGTCGTAAATGGCTAGGTTCTGCGTTTGGTGGCGTAAAAGGTCGTACGCAACTTCCAGGAATGGTTGAAGATGCCATGAAAGGTAAAATTCAATTAGAACCATTTGTGACACATACGATGGGCTTGGATCAGATCAATGAAGCCTTTGATCTAATGCATGAAGGTAAGTCAATTCGTACTGTAATTCATTACGAATAATTCCGTCAGACCTTATAGTTTTCCATGCATGTGCATCATGAATGACATGCATGGAATCCTCTAAAACGGCACATTATCTGTAAAACCCATCTATCTGTGTAGGCATCGTGTATAGGTTCAACAAACCTGCCTACATTTTAAATCTTAATCACTATTCTCTGTGGAGAATGACAGACTCTTTGTTTACTCGATTTCTCATGAAGTCTTGCTCAACATAGGTAATTGATTATGGAAATAATTGAGAAACATGCTTCTTTTGGTGGATCGCAAGAAGTGTATTGCCATCAGTCAACAGCATTAAACTGTTCAATGAAATTCTCAATATATCTGCCACCTCATGACAAAGATGAGCGGTTGCCAGTTTTATATTGGTTATCAGGGCTGACTTGCAACGAACAGAACTTTATTACTAAAGCCGGAGCACAAAAGTATGCGGCTGAACATAAAGTCATTATTGTTGCACCAGATACCAGCCCACGTGGAGAAGATGTACCAGATCATGCAGATTATGATTTAGGCCAAGGTGCAGGATTCTATGTGAATGCAACACAAGCACCCTGGTCACAGCATTTCAAAATGTATGATTATATTGTGGAAGAGCTCAGAAATCTGATTGACCTGAATTTTCCGACCAACCAAGTCCAAAGCATTATGGGGCATAGCATGGGTGGTCATGGTGCATTAGTCATTGGGTTAAAAAACCCTGAGCTGTATAAAAGTATTTCTGCTTTTGCACCAATTGTTGCACCTAGCCAAGTACCTTGGGGGAAAAAGGCTTTCACACACTACCTAGGTGAAAACGAAACTTTATGGAAAAGCTATGATGCGATTGAATTAATCAAAAACGCGGAAGTTCATTTACCTATTTTAGTCGATCAGGGAACAGCTGATGATTTTCTTGAAGAACAGTTAAGACCTAAGCTGCTTAGTGATATTTGTTTGGAACAAGAATATCCTCTTACACTTAACCTAAGAGAAGGGTATGACCATAGCTATTACTTCATTGCGAGCTTTATAGAGAAACATATAGAGTTTCACAGCAAATTCCTAGCAAAAAAACTTTCATAGATATGAGGATATACATGTTGTTCTTGAATGCTTCTTGAGCAATATAATCTCCAGATGAAGAGGTCAGCTTATAAATCTAAGGTAGAGTCAATTGATCCTTATATAACTAAGATTGAATTTAATCATCTCATATCTTGATTTTTGATTCAAATGTTAATGATATTAACTTGAATAAATTCATAGCATTATGTCGAAATAAAAATCTAAATTTTGGCTCAGCTATGGGAAATTTTTTTAACTTTTATACAACAAAACTTTCTGACATGCATACATTAGCAATGTCAGAATCAGTTTGAATTCTAATCAATTGTGGAGTTTTAGTCATGCTTAAAACAGCTTTATATGTGCGTCTTGAAGCTAAACCGGGTAAAGAAGAAGAAGTGGAAGCTTTCCTTAAAGCCGGTTTACCTATTGTAATGGAAGAACCTGCGACCGTTGCGTGGTTTGGCCTACGTCTTGGACCTACAACATTTGGTATTTTTGATGCATTTCCTGATGAGGCGGGTCGCCAAGCGCATTTATCTGGCAAGGTTGCAGCTGCTTTGATGGCTCAGGCCGAAGAGCTATTTTCAGAGCCACCGTCTATTGAAAAAGTAGATGTTTTGGCGAGTAAACTACCAGCTTAAACCGACGCTTAAATGTATGAGTGTGCTGCCTGAAATTTTGAATGAAAGGCAGCACTTCAACACTGTGAGGTTTGTCAGAGGCTTTTTATTCAAGTTGGGCTACTTTATTTATTGGCTTAATCTCATCGTTTACATGGGTCAATATCCAAAACAGGGTAAATAAACGAATGAATCCACATGCCTTATATTGAACCAATCTATCTAATTTAGCGCTGCATTTGTACATCTGCTAAACCTTGCCAATCTGCTTTTAAAATATTTAATCATTGCTATTTTCTATGAGCCATTCACTGTTTCAGCCAATGCGTTCACGACCATGTCAATAGTCATACGTGTTGATATCTTCCATCCAACAATCGCTCGTGAAAATACATCAATAATAAAAGTGGTATAGAACAAGCCTGAATTTGTTTAAGCATCACTCAAGTTGGCAAGCTGAAATAATTTTTTTAAAAAAATAGACGACTGGTCTATTTTTATGTATAGTTAGCACATGGTGTAGGCAAAAGCCACAGTATTGTCCAATTTTTTAAAGTTTATTTGATGAATAACGGTGGCTTTTCAAATCAATTAGCTGATCATCCTAGGATAAAAATATGCTGAATTTTAACTTTTATAATCCGACCCGCATTATTTTTGGTGGCGATACAATAGCTGAAATCAATGACTATGTGCCTACAGAAGCAAAAGTGTTAATGTTATTTGGTGGTGAAAGTGCACGTAAGAATGGTACTTTAGCTGAAGTGCGTGAAGCATTAGGTGCAAGAGAAATTCATGAATTTGGCGGAATTGAGCCGAATCCGAGTTATGAAACCCTCATGAAAGCTGTAGAGCTGATTCGAGAACAAAAGATTGATTTCTTGTTGGCTGTCGGTGGTGGATCGGTAATTGATGGTACTAAATTTATTGCAGCAGCAGTCAATTATACAGGGGATACATGGGAGATTTTAGAAACCCATGGTACTAAAATTACTCAAGCTTTGCCTTTTGCGAGTGTACTCACCCTTCCGGCAACTGGTTCAGAAATGAATAGCGGTGGTGTAGTAACCAGAAAATCGACCCAAGCCAAATTGTCATTTAGCAGTCCCTATGTTTTTCCGCAATTTTCCGTACTAGATCCGAATAAAAGCTTTAGCTTGCCGACGCGCCAGTTGGCTAATGGCGTGGTGGATGCATTTGTTCATGTCATTGAACAGTACTTAACTTACCCTGTGAATGCACAAGTACAAGATCGTTTTGCCGAAGGTCTATTGCAAACTCTGATTGAGATTGGACCGAAAATCTTGGAAGATTCAGCAGATTATGACACGCGTGCGAATTTGATGTGGTCTGCTAGCATGGCACTGAATGGGCTGATTGGAGCTGGTGTACCACAAGATTGGTCAACCCATTTGATTGGACATGAGCTCACGGCTTTACATGGTATTGATCATGCTCGTACCTTGGCCATTGTGTTGCCGGCCAATCTACAAGTGCGTCGTCAAGAGAAGCGAGAAAAATTACTACAGTATGCAGCTCGTGTCTGGCAGATTGTCGAAGGTGATGAAGAACAACGTATTGATACGGCTATTGCTCGTACTCGAGCCTTCTTTGAGCAACTTGGATTGCCGACTCGTCTTAGCGATTATGGACTGGGGGAGACAGATATTGAGATCATCATTACGCAACTTAAATCACACAATCTGACACGGCTAGGCGAACACAAAAATGTTTCATTAGAGATCAGTCGCCAAATTCTTGCGACGAGCATCTAAATAAGCTATCTGGCATGCTCACGCCACACAGCAAGTGATCATGCAACAATGCTCCTCAATCATGAAAATTATCGGAGAAATAACATGAAAATTTTAGTCGTTTTAACCTCACATGATCAACTTGGCAATACTGGTAAGAAAACAGGTTTCTGGCTAGAAGAACTTGCTGCACCGTATTACACCTTTATTGACTCTGGTGCTGAAGTTACGCTGGCGTCGCCTCAAGGTGGGCAGCCACCACTAGATCCTAAAAGTAATTTAGCCGATGCGCAAACTGAAGCCACTCATCGTTTTGAAGCTGATCCAACTGCAATGCAAGCATTGGCACAGACGCATAAACTTAGCGAAATTTCTGTAGCTGATTATGATGCGGTGTTTTATCCAGGCGGGCATGGTCCATTGTGGGATTTAGCAGAAGATCCGATTTCAATTTCTCTGATTGAACAGGCGATTCAGTCTGGCAAACCTGTTGCAGCAGTGTGTCATGCCCCAGGTGTTCTTCGTCATGTGAAAGCGAGTAATGGAGCGCCTTTAGTCAGCGGTAAATTAGTCACTGGTTTTAGCAATACTGAGGAGGCTGCTGTAGGCTTGACTGAAATTGTACCATTTTTAGTCGAAGACATTCTTAAAGAAAATGGTGGTCATTATTCTAAAGTAGATGATTGGCAAGTACATGTTCAAGTAGATGGCTTGCTGGTTACTGGACAAAATCCAGCCTCTTCTGCTGCAACTGCTACAGCATTACTTCAATTGTTGAAATAAAGAGTAGCTAGCGTCTGTTGTGGTGCTTAGCAGTGAATAACTTCTGACTCTGAGCAACGGGTGCAATAAGCAAAATAACCCTCACTTAATGGTGGAGGGTCTGAGTTAATAGCTTTCTTTCCTTTATTTTTCTATATACAGGAAGGAAGGGTATTTTTTAATTTAGATCAATTAAGTCATGATTATTTGGATACAATGAAATGAAAGACAGCATACTTTTTCAAAACTTAAGCTTAGGCCCTTATGTTTTGCGAAACCGTATTGTATTGCCACCATTAACGCGGTCGCGCAGTACTCAGCCAGGGAATATTCCAAATGAACTGATGGCAACCTATTATCAACAGCGTGCCGGGGCAGGATTTATGGTCACCGAAGGTACGCAAATCGAGCCACGTGGTCAAGGCTATGCTTGGACTCCCGGTATTTACAGCCCTGAACAGATTGCTGGATGGCGTAAAGTGACTGAAGCAGTGCATGCTAAAGGAGGCATTATTTTTGCACAACTTTGGCATGTTGGGCGTGTTTCACATACATCTTTGCAACCCGATCATGCATCACCGGTCGCGCCTTCGGCTATTAGGGCTGATAGTAATGTTAAAGTCTTTATTGAGACCGGGCCCAATGCAGGGGCCTTGGCTGATCCTTCAATGCCACGTGCTTTAAGCAATGCAGAAGTTAAAGAATTAGTGCAACTCTATGCTCAAGCTGCACGCAATGCCTTGGCTGCTGGTTTTGATGGAGTTGAAATTCATTGTGCAAATGGTTATTTGGTAAATCAATTTATCTCTGCACATAGTAACCACCGTGAAGATGAATATGGTGGATCACTAAACAATCGTTTGCGTTTTTTACGTGAAGTAGTAGAGGCAGTTGCTGAGGTGGTTGGTGCAGATCGTTTAGGAGTGCGTTTTGCCCCGCTATTTGAAAGTACAGAGGAAGATCGTGTTTACATGGGGTTGGTTGAAGATGATCCACATGTGACTTATATTGAAGCCATAAAAATACTTGAAGAAGTTGGGATTGCCTATTTATCGATTGCAGAAGCTGATTGGGATAATGCACCAGAACTTCCTCATGATTTTCGTAAAGATGTCAGAGACACTTTCAGTGGTCGGATTATTTATGCAGGTCGATATACGGCAGAAAGAGGGACTCGAATTTTAGAGGCAGGGCTGGCCGATTTAATTGCATTTGGACGCCCATTTATTGCGAATCCAGATTTACCCGATCGCATCGCCAATGGGTGGCCATTGAATGCAGTAGATGCAAGTACTATGTATGGTGGGACGGAAAAAGGCTATATTGATTATCCAGCTTACGCAGATTAATATTGACTTAATGAGTTATTTTGCCAACCTTTGTGGTTGGCAAAATAACGACTTAGGATTGCTGTTGCCAGCATAAATTCTTCTTAAAACAAATTCTTAAAATTTTTTAGCTGTGTAATGAGCCAACCTGCCAGTGGGAAAGAAATCAGTTGCGTTACTGGCACTAATACTATGACTTCAATCAACACCATCATCGGGAAACTTTGATGCTCAGTAATTGGCTTTAATAAAGTGAGTACCAGTAATAGTGTGGGATATAAGCCTAAATATCCGACTAAAATACGAGTCATGAGGGCTTTAGGAGGAGAATTCATTGTGCGCTATACTCATGATTGTTAATTGATCTAATAGCAACACAATAATAGGTAATCATTGGACTGCTATCATGAATTATTAATTATGTAGTTGATATTTAATTTAATTTTTATGAATCTTCACTTTTTAATAGAAATTTAGTTGCTCTCAGAGCTTGATGTAATGGTGTTTTATCTTTTTGCAACTTACTCAGTAATGCTGCACCTAACCACATTTGGTAAAGTACTTGTGCCAAAGTCGAGGCCTCAGTATCTGCTTGGATAGATTGATCCTGTTTACCCAAATCAATTAAACCAGCAATACGTTGGATTACATCATCCACGCCAGCGGACATAATGGAGCGCATATCTTCAGATAGATCGGCAACTTCTGCGGCAAGTTTCACAATTAAACAACTATCCGCCCAACCACACTGTGTTTCAGGATCTTCTATCCATAAATTAAAATACTCAATCAGCTTTTGATAAGGAGATTTATCGCTACGCCATACATCATTTAAACGAACTTGGTAATTATCCACATAATGCTGTACCAATTCACATCCGAAAGCTTCCTTGGATTGGAAATAATGATAAAACGAGCCTTTGGGGATCTCACAGCTCTGTAAAATTTCCTGTAATCCTACACCAGTAAAACCTTTATGCAAAATCAGGTCTGAACTGGTGTTAAGAATGTGTAAGCGCTTCGCTTCAGACTTTTTAATAGGATTAGGCTTCATATTAATTATTTACTCTATTACAAAAAATAGACCAGTCGTATTGTTTTTTATTATAACTCCTCTACAATGGATGTAAAGAAATTTTAATCATAATTTTTGATTGTGAAGGGAAGTAATTCTAAATAAAACATGGAGTTATGTGTGTGAAAACAGTTATTAATCAACGCATCGTTTTAGCTAAACGGCCAGTGGGTGAGCCAAAACACAGCGATTTTCGTATTGAACAAGTTGAGCTCAATGAACTTAAACAAGGCGAGATATTGTTAAAAACCATTTACTTGTCACTCGATCCTTATATGCGTGGTCGCATGAGCGATGCTCCTTCATATGCAGCACCGGTTGAAATTGGCGAAGTGATGGTCGGTGGAACAGTCAGTCAAGTAGTGGCCTCTAAAAACCCAAAATTCAAAGAAGGCGAGTGGGTTTTTTCAGGAAATGGCTGGCAGGGCTACGCAATTTCTAATGGGACTGCATGTCAAAGCTTAGGTATGCAACCTGAACATCCATCTTGGGCATTGGGTATTTTGGGAATGCCAGGATTTACTGCTTATATGGGGTTGTTGGACATTGGTCAGCCTAAAGCCGGTGAAACTTTAGTCGTTGCAGCTGCAACGGGACCTGTTGGTGCTACGGTTGGACAGATTGGCAAACTTAAAGGTTGTCGCGTGGTTGGCGTCGCAGGTGGGCCTGAAAAATGCCGTTATGCAGTAGAAGAACTCGGCTTCGACGCTTGTATCAATCATCATGATGAAAATTTTGCAGAACAATTACAACAAGCAGTTCCGAACGGTATTGATATTTATTATGAGAATGTAGGGGGTAAAGTGTTTGATGCGGTATGGCCATTGCTTAACTCTGCGGCACGTGTACCGGTGTGTGGTGTGGTTTCCCAGTATAACGCTACCGAGCAAGTACAAGGGCTAGACCGTTTACCGGGCTTTATTTCCACCCTTTTAAAAAAGCGTATTCGCATGCAAGGCTTTATTATTTTTGATGATTATGGCAGTCAGTATCCGGAATTCTATCAGCAAATGTTTGAATGGTTGAAAGACGGAAAAATCAAATATAAAGAGCATATGGTGCAAGGTTTAGATAACACGATCAATGCTTTCAATGGTATGTTGAAAGGCGAAAACTTTGGCAAAGTGGTTGTAAAAATTTAAAAAAATAGGAATTATCATGATTAAACTACATCATTTAGATCAATCACGTTCTTTTCGCATTTTGTGGTTACTTGAAGAAATCAAGCAGCCCTATGAGCTGAAACGCTATTATCGTGACTCAAGCACGCATTTGGCCCCTGAATCTTTAAAAACCATCCATCCTTTAGGGAAATCTCCAGTATTGGAATGGGATGGCAAAGTTATTGCAGAGTCAGGCGCAATCGTTGAGTTATTAATTCAGAAACTTGCGCCGCATTTAGCACCAGATATGGATGAATCTACTTATGTCGATTATCTACAGTGGATTCATTTCTCAGAAAGCTCTGCCATGCTGCCATTTTTGTTAAAAACGTTTAATGCGATAGAAACCAAGCAAGGTACGAAGTTGGTATTTCTAGAAAATTATACTCAAGTTGAGTTCGATAAGGTATTTGGCCATTTAAATGAATATTTAAAAGATAAAGAATTTCTAGTGGCAGACCGTTTAACCGGTGCTGACTTTATGATGGGCTTTGGACTACATGCTTTAGTTTATCATATGGGACAAGGTGAAAATTATCCCCATATCCAACGTTATGTAGCAGGTTTAAGCCAACTACCTAGCTGGCAAGTCGCAGTACAAATTGAACAAAATGGTGTGAAAAGTCAAAAATAGCAAAATTGTTTTTTTAACGCAATTGAGAAAAAGAATCATGATTGACAAGTACATATGATTATAAAATAACCTGACACTTATTTAAAGTAAACGCCTAATGAATTTCATCGGGCGTTCTCTATTTTAAAGATAAGGAATTACCATTATTTAAGACAAGTTTCGCCTATTCTTTCACTGCAAATTCCTATCAAAAGAGCTTGAATATCACGACGGTTACGTTGAAAGATATAATCAACTTTTGAAAGAAAAGTGACTAACGCACAGCAACATTAAATTATTCCTTGGGGTATTAAACAAGTAATCTATATCATTTTAATAACATAAACACATATGCGTAAAAATCACGCCCCGCTTAACTGGCAATAGTTTTTGAACCCTCGTATAAAAGCTTAAAAGAATCTAGCAAGTCTTTATTTAATGTTAATACTCATCCAGTATTGAGGTTTTTTATCTTTTCTTGCCTGTGATCTAGGTTGTAATACTCTAATTTCATACTCACCTGAAGCAGGTAAAATATAAATACCATTATCATCAAGCTCTGGAGAATATTCTCCAATATTGATGGAGTCTTTTAATTGATTACCCCGTAAGTAAGCTTCAACATTTCCTCCAGTCAACTTCACTTTTAACTTTTGCCCTTTTTTAGCATAAAATTTGTAGGAATCATACTTGTATCCCTCTATCCTTCCGTAATAATTTGCAGAGTAAGCTTTTTTTGCAAACTTAACTACAACAGTCTTTCGTATATCATTGTTATCATTTGCAAGTACGGCTGGGCTAAGCATAGTTAAAGTTAGGGCCATAAAAGCACCAGCTAGTAATTTCGTATTCGCTATTTTCATAAGGTTACCTTAATTCTTGTATCGCCCCTGACATAGTAACATAAGTAATAAGTAACCATGAATCATGGAACAGAACTGTGAATAGTCATAACATAGAGTTGCACTTCAAATGCTAATTTAAGACTTGCGAAATCAATGGTTAATTAATTGGTCACTAAGGAATAGCCAATCTAGATATAAAGTTTATTTAACAAATACTTATAAAAATATATGATGCGTATCATACGCATCATATATAAAGCGTTCTATTTTGATATAATTGATCCAATCAACCCCTTATTAGGTTTCATTTAAATTCCATGAGTCTTACTGATATTAAAGTTCGCCAAGCTCATTGCAAGGAAAAAACCTGTTTTTTATCCGATGAAGATGGGCTTAGCCTGAAGATTGAGCCGAGTGGAAGAAAATCTTGGTGCTATCGCTATACAGATCCACAAACTAAAAAACGTCGACGCATTCAGTTAGGTCTTTATCCTGATTTATCGCTGAAAAAGGCACGACAAGTCAGAGATGACTTTAAAGACAATAATTTCTGTTTTGAACATCATACTGCCTCTAATCTTATCACCTTTGGTAAGGTCGGGGAGGAGTGGTTACAGTTCAAACTGAAGAATGCCTTCAACGATCTACCCCGCTGTGGTGTACTACAGTTAGCAGAAAGATGCTTACAGCAAGATATTTATCCAGACCTTCAGGATTTACCTTTTCAAAACATCAAGCGCTATGACCTGGTTTCAGTAATCAAAAAAATAGAGGGACGCCAAGTAAAAGAACCTGTCAAAAAAGCTTGTAGTTATTTGAACCAAATTTATGACTACGCTGTAGCGATGGGTTATTGTGAGTTCAACATCGCTCATGGTTTAAATAAAATCACCATTAACAGCAAAATCAAGAAAAATTATCCGTATTTGAAAGCGGAGGAAATATCTGATTTTAAGAATAAATTACAAAAATTGGATGCCCATCCCATTATTAAAAAAGCACTGATGTTCAAATTACATACTGGCGTGAGAGGGGCCGAATTGTTATTGGCTGAGCCTCATCATTTTGATTTAAATGAAAAAATCTGGAAAATACCTGCCTTGCATATTAAACAGTTTCGACGAAAAGTTATATTAGGCCATGAGATTCCAGATTTTTTAGTTCCACTTTCAAATCAGGCTTTAGAGATTTTGAAAGACGTCATGCAGTGGTCATACGGTGAAAAATACCTTTTTGCTAGCCCTCGCAAACACAATCAACCAATTCATTTTAATACTCTAAATTTGGCCATACGTAAGATGGGGTATGGCAAACATCAACTATCTTCTCATGGATTACGTTCTACTTTTAGTACCATTTTGAATGACTCAGGTTTGTTCCAAGATAAATGGATTGAGGCACAACTTTCACATATTGATAAGAACCGTACCCGTGCCAGCTATAATCACGCTGACTATTTAGCTCAACGGACTGAAATGATGCAGTGGTGGGGTGATTATTTAAGTACTAGTAAGTGAAAATCGTACTTTTATACATAAACTTAAAACATGATGGGGTGTCAAATGGATAGTAAACAATATACTTACCGTGTTAAATGGTCAGTTGAAGATAAGGGGTATGTTGGGTTATGTGCTGAGTTTCCATCATTGTCTTAGCATGATGCGGATCAGTCTAAAGCATTCTCAGGAATAGAGGAGCTCGTTGCTGATGTTGTCGCTGATATGATTAGCAATAATGAAAAAGTTCCTACACCACTCTCCGGAAAAATATAGTAGGCAATTTATTGTCCTTGTTCTCAGTGGTTCAACAAAAACTAGCCCTCGAAGCTGCAGAACGTAGTGTGGGCATGAATCGTTTAGTATCAGTAAAAAGAGCTATGTAATTTTAGTCTTTACTAAGGTCTAGTAGGAGTGAGTGATAAAGCAGGAACAAGAATTTATGCTTCATATATTCTGTAAATCGTATGAATTTGAATTAATAGGTATTTTAAAAGAAAGTTTTCTTTGATTTAGTGTTTTTATATAAAAAAATAATTTTTAAAAATAACTTAGGCTAATTGATAAACACTATCTGGAAAGATTAAAAGAAAATATTTTTTAATTTCTGCTAATTCATTTAAGGCAGGTTCCCTTTCTAGCAGTTGAAATGTCCAAATAAGTACAGCCTGATGATTATCATAGCAAGTATTTACTCCAAGAAAATTAGCCAATCCATAACTTCTATTGATGTTCATTTCTTTAATTAATTGATTTCCTAAGTCACGAGCTTGCTGGCTGATTAATAACTCATTTGGTAACACGGCGGTTATCTCCACAAAAAAATCTAATGCAGGTTCAATCCTTATATTTAAAAAGTTATAATTTAATTGAAATGGATAAAATATACTTTCTATAAGTTGTAATAACCTGCTGTAGGTTAATTTTAGCAAAGTATTACTCAGGCAACAACTTCAAATAACCCACAGCAAGTTATTTTTTGTAAATTAATTTAAATATGATTACTTGTAAGTTATCTAGCCTCATGGGCGATAGAAAAATTTTAAAATTAAGTGAAGTGGTGCATGCGACAGGAATCAATCGTAATACGCTGACAAGTATGTATTATGACCGTGCTATACGTATCGAATTGCCAGTCGCTGATAAGTTATGTAAATACTTTAACTGTACGATGAATGATTTGTTTGAGTTTAAGGAAGAAGTTGAAGAAAAAGATTAACCAATACTTCTTTTGATAAGTTTTCTCTACAGGTCTAATACTGAACTTTATAAAATTTCATCGAAAACAGAGATTTACTTTATTATTTATATAAAAGAATCAATCGAATGATAGAGGTTTTTTTCTTATAACTTAATCAAAAAAAGGGCTAATGACCCACAATAGCGGTAACTATTGTGGGTTTGTTCCATGTAATGCAAATTGCAGTACAAGGAATTTAAAATGACTTCAGTGCTGATCTTACGTTGCCCTTGTACTTATTGCAAGATTTTTAGTCTTTTTACATGATTTTTCATTTAACCATTTAAATTTCTTCTTTTTATCATTTTGATAATTTTAAGTACCCGATCTTGACGTCATAGTGTTTGAGATCGAACGTTCGATAGATGTCCGCAATCCCTCGAATAGCTGAACCTCATTTGAGGTTCGCAGAGAGTCCAATATATTTTAGCTCAAGGACTCTATGATTGCTTTGGGATTTCAAGATTTAAAAGTTAAGACTTCTCATGTCTACTCAAATTTAAGTGACAACTCGGGTATGTGGTCTGCCTAAGTCCGTAAATTTATTTAATACTACCATACGTGCATGAATCTCATTGACTTGGCTTTGAAAATATCTCGCACTGAGTTTATCCCCCAATAATTTGATGCAATGTATCTTGGTTTCAACCAAACTTCGCCGATGATAGCCTGGCCAGGATCAGTTCACCATAACAATCTCGGTTATATCGAGGCTGATAGGGTCGTTTCAGGCGTTTAGAGCGAGGAATCCACAAATTGGCTGCAATCTGTTTCCACGGAAATATCAAAGCCATGAATGCTGGTCAGCTTTTCATGGGCTAAGGTGGGTCCGAAACCATGAAATTGATTAGAGACAATATTGAGGCACTTCAGTCTAAGTTCTTCAGGAATCTTAGAGTTGCTGGTTTGGCCACGTGCCGCATGGGCTAACGCAGCTGGACCTTGAGCTTTGTATTTTTGCAATAAGCGTCTGATTTGAAGCTCTGAAATATGAAGTAGCTGAGCAGCCTGAGACTGGCTAATGCGTTGATCACAAATTTCTTGCAAGACCGACAATCGTTTAAGTTCTTTATCCGACATAGACACCAACATATCAAACAGTCCACTTCGATAATCGCAAAAGTGCATATTCTAAAAGCGGACATTTTTACTTTGGAGAAACCGGACATTTCTATTTTGGGCTTACATGTTCATTTCGTATAATCTTGATTATGTTAAATTGAGTACATGATACTTTAAGTTCATAGACCTCTTTGTTTAACCTAGAATCAATGGCACTGTTGCAAATAGAGATTTGAGTCGATGATGTTCCCTTTAAAAAGTACTTAGAGACCGAAAACCCTGTTGATTAGACACACTTCACCCTGAGGCTGACCATAATAAAATGACGATGCTTGTCCTTTACGTAGTGCACGCATGACTTCAATACCTTTAATTGTGGCATAAGCCGTCTTCATAGATTTGAATCCTAATGTGGCCCTGATGATCCGCTTTAGCTTGCCATGATCACATTCAATCACGTTATTTTTATACTTAATCTGCCTGTGCTCAATATCTACTGGACATTTTCCTTCTCGCTTTAACCGTGATAAAGCATGGCCATAGGTCGCTGCTTTATCTGTATTGATGACCCGTGGAATTTGCCATTTTTTCACCGTATTGAAGATCTTTCCTAAAAAACAATAGGCTGATTTACTGTTCCGTCTAGCGGAAAGGTAAAAGTCAATCGTATGACCACGTTGATCAACTGCACGATACAGGTAAGTCCATCGCCCCTTCACTTTGATATAAGTCTCATCCATATGCCATGAATGTAAATCTGTAGGATTACGCCAATACCAGCGTAAGCGTTTTTCCATTTCTGGAGCATAACGCTGAACCCAACGATAAATTGTGGTGTGGTCAACATTCACACCTCGTTCAGCGAGCATTTCTTGAAGTTCACGATAGCTGATGCCATATTTACAATACCAACGAACAGCCCAAAGAATGATTTCACCTTGAAAGTGCCGACCGTGGAAGGGATTCATCTGCTGTATCTCGAAATAAATAAGATATTTAGCTTATCATGTCAGCCTATTTGCAACAGTGCCCCTCAAATTGGGCTCTATGCTGCACCTCACGTTCTTTAGCTTCTTTGGCGTAGTGCTGGTGTTGATGCTGACTGTCATGTGGATGATCGTCGCGGCTAAAACCCTGGCTGGTGCCTATCGCGGCAACTTGTTCGTCTCGCCGTGTATCCACTCGCTGAGCAAGGCGAGCAAAACCTGAGCCTTTGGCTACTTGATCGACTGTTTGGCGTGACGCAGTGTGGACAAAATGCGCTGTCTAACATTCGGGTGAGTGCAAACAGAAAGGGGACTTGGGTGTGGCATTTCCAGCAATGAAAAATTAGGGAAGGCGAGCCGAACACGCGGTATGGCTTTCTGGGCAACACGTCCGGCAAACACGATAGTGACGAGATCAGGGAAAAGCGTCAGTAGCGTGATCAGCATCTCGATACCTTCCTCAATCTGCGCTCTGCGGAGCGGACTCTTGGGCTTATCGAGATCTGGTATGCGCGCACTCATGAATTACTCTTGGCCCGGAAACATTCCTCAGTTGAAAAATGCCTTGGATAGGGCTCGGGTTTTTGCAGATGATGGACGTATCGAATATGAGCATCTGCCCGCTGAACTGTTGCAGCCATCCGCATCCTCTTCTTTGTCCTCTTTTTCGTCATCCACTCTCGGAGTCAAAAAAAGAAAAATGAATGACTCAGAAATACGTGAGTTGGAGAAAAATTTTTCTGGCTCAAAAAAAGAGCTCGCTAATTATTTAGGCATCAGTGAGAGAACACTTTACAGAAAATTAGGTAGTAAAGAATAGCTTGTTTTGCGGAGATCTCGCGCAGCGATTGAATATTTTTTGAGGTCTGCCGCTCAAGCCAATGGCATGTATTACGTCGCTTGAAAAAACGATTCTCAATTGCGATTCAGGAAGTATTTTATGCAAGGGCAGTGGCGCACACGTGAGCTTGCTCATGCAAGCACCACTGTTCTTAAGCTTATTTTATTGAGTAATCCATCCCCATTTTTTGAAGATAGCCGCACCGTCGTCGGATTGTAAGAACGAAACGAATTGTTTCGCTGCTGTGATCTGTTCACCTTTGTTGGTTAGCACCACACCGGTATCACGATAGATAACATAATCTTTTTCAATGGGCACAACTTCCGCCAAGGTGGGGTTCGCAACTTGCCAAATGTTCCAGATTAGCCAGGCATCCAAAGAAGTGTCATCAGTCCATTCCTGTTTTGCGATGGCGCTGTTTTTGGCGTATTTGGCAATATTTTTTCGGAACGCTTTCACCGACTCAATACTTCCTTTACGGCCCGCTGCGTCCTCCCATACACCATTTTGTCCAGCACCATTGACCACCAAAATTCTGTGTCCAGGTTTGAACAAATCGGAAAGTCCCTTGATATTTTTAGGATTGCCCGGGCGTACAAGTATTGCCAATGGCCTCAGGTAGAGCGGCTTAACCTTGGTTTCATCAAATCCGCCCTCCATAGCCTGGGCGAAGTCGGTCATCATCGTTTCAGATCCGCTGTAGATAATGTGAGCATCGTCTTTTGCGTTTTGAATCCATTTTGGTGTGGGGCCAGCGGTAACTATTACTGGTGTGCCAGTTTTTTCCTCAAATGTCTTCGCGGCTTCTTTCATCGCGGGAGCTGGGCCGCCCGGGCCATAAACTCGTACCTCTTGAGCCGCATGAGAAATTGCTGGAATGACAGCGGACATGCCTAACAGACATGATGTAAGTACGGGAATTAGATGCTTTAGCGATTTCATGGTTACTATCCTAAAAAGAATTCTTTTGATAACAATATTGCTGAAAGGACATTTTTAAGTGTCTTGTCGTGCAACCGAAGCATACTGTTGAGTGATCTTGATTAATCTATTTCACGAAGTACTCAATACCTGTCTCAGACATCAACTTGTCGAGGAAAATTCTCTCCTTTCTATAGAAGTGAACCGCCCCGGATTTTGAGGAGGCTCCGTTATTTGAGACAATGGAGTCATCATGAGCAAAATCCGAACCAAATTTACCCCCGAAGTGCGCGAGCTGTCAACGCCGGTTGAATTTTGTCCGCATCCCCTAGTGGGTCATTTTTACATTGGCGGGGCTTTGTTGCACAAAGATTTGAAATGCAAAGCGTCCCTAATTGAGCCAAATTTAAGGCGTAACTTGGGTAAGTGGTCGACCTAATTCCGTAAATCTGTTAAGGACTGCTACACGTGCATGGATCTCATTCACTTGGCTATCAAAACTCCTTGCACTGAGTTTATCTCCTAATAATTTAATGCAATGCATCTTAGTTTCAACCAAACTTCGACGATGATAGCCTGACCATTTTTTCCATAGTGTCCTGCCTAAACGTTTAATTGTTCGAAGTAATTCATTTCGCTCTAGCGAGCTACTCTTTGTATCTTTCCATGGTTTCGCATTTTTTCTAGGTGGAATCACCGCATGCGCTTGCCGATCTGCAATGACCTGACGGCATTGCTTGGTGTCATAAGCTCCATCGGTATAAACACAGTTAATCTGCTCATCTTGTGGAATCTGATTAAGTAAATCACCAAGCACCTGTGAATCACTGACATTATTGGTTGTAAGCTGAACTGCTCGTATTTGTAGGGTTTTAGCATCTATACCAATATGAAGTTTACGCCATTGGCGACGATATTCAGGTCCATGTTTCTTGCGTTTTCATTCGCCCTCACCTAGAAACTTCATGCCTGTAGAGTCCATGAGTAGATGCAGCCCATCGCTACTTTTTTGGTAGCTGATTACAATATCAATATACTTTTGTCTTCTACAAAGCGTGGTGTAATCTGGAGCTATCCAATTTAATCCGCAAAGTTTAATCAGACTTTGCACAAAGCCAGTGACCATACGTAAAGACAGACGAAATAAGGATTTAATCATTAAGCAGCATTGGATGGCTGCGTCGGAGTAGGTTTGATTTCGCCCTTGTTTGCCTTTTGATGGCGCATACCATTACGTAGC
Organism: Acinetobacter nosocomialis; assembly: GCF_041021905.1. NCBI lineage: Bacteria > Pseudomonadati > Pseudomonadota > Gammaproteobacteria > Moraxellales > Moraxellaceae > Acinetobacter > Acinetobacter nosocomialis. The sequence continues at coordinate 33,048 of NZ_CP157433.1, read as the reverse complement.
AGGATCAAACCAAATGGCAATATTTCCGCGACTCATGAGTGCTCGGTTATATGCGGGCCAATTGGTTGTGCGGTAGATTTTGTGTGTAGGCTTCTTCATTTGAAAATTATATCGCTGAAAAACCCTTTACAGATAGGTTTGTGCAACAAAGCCAATTACTGGCGCAAAATTTTTAAATGTTAATACGGGGGTAAAGGCAAGGCAGGTCAGAGGATTAAAAGCCTCCAACCGTACAGATGATGTTAGTCAAGCAAATACATCGTTCCGTCTTTCAGCTATTGCACAAATAGTTAGATGGTATATAGGGTACTTGAATAGCAAAGGATAGGATATGCCAATGTTCGATATAGAAGATTCAAAAGATGTTGATTTAAAGAACAATAAGACCTCAAAAGAAACCTTAGCTAAAGTCAAAAATGTTGAAGGTTTTAAAGCCAAAGGTAATGAGGCTGGAGTTAATTCCAAAGAACCGAAAAGTGAAGAAAAAATAGTAGAATTGAAACCAAATTTTATGGGAATCGGTATTAATCTGAGGGCTTTATGGGAAAAAATAAGATTCAAAAAAACATAAAAAATCAGCCAGCGCTTAACAGTTTGCACCAGCTTTTGCATTATGATTTATGAGTAATCTAAGGTTTTTACTCAGATACGCTTAAAGAAATGATCTCCTTGCTCAAAAAGAGTAACAATATTCATTGGACACATTGGTTTCAAATTGCCCTCGATTTATATGAGTCAAGCAGAGCACTGAGCTCATATGCTAAGAAGCATTTGTAGTCAAAGCAGAACAAACAATAATGCTTCGACCTTCAGCTTCTTATATATACACGACTTACAGCTCAATTCTAATTTTACTCACATAACCTCTATTCACTAAACAGGCTTTTTTCAAATGCTTGTGCAACATGCGAAGACGGTCTGTCTTTATAATGCAGTTGGTATAGCGGCCGAGAGAGTTGCTCGTTATTTTTTTGGCTCAGGCGCGCTAATTTGCCTAACTGCACTAAATCTTCTGTGACTACGTTTGGCAATAAAGCGACCCCCATACCTTGAGCAACAGCTCTTGCTATAGCTTCGTTGCTGCCTAATTGCATACTTTGCTCTGCTTGTACGCCATGCTCTGCTAATAACTTTACAGACATTTCTAACGTGCCAGAGCCTGGCTCGCGTAATAACCAAAACTGCTCGTTTAACCATGCTTTTAAGTCTTTAGTGGGCTTAAAGTTGCTCGGTATAACCACACTCATTAAATCACTTTGCCAGTGCTTACTAATAATGTGCGGCTCGGTAGGTGTGCCTTCAACCAGTGCTAAATCGATAGTGCATTCAAGTAAGGCATGCTCAATTTGCGCGGTATTAGCCACTTGTACTTCTACTTTTATATGCGGGTACTGCGCACAAAATTTGGCTAAATAAGGCGGTAGCCAATAACTGGCAATGGTGGTGCTGGTGCCTATAACTAATGTACCGCGCTTAAGCCCTGTTCGCGATTTAATATCTTCAATGGCGGCTTTTTCGATAGCAAAAATACTGCGGGCGTGATCATACAAAGCTTGGCCGCCCTCGCTTAGGGTGAGCTTTCTACCCTTAGATGCACGTTCAATAAGTTGAATGTTTAACTGATGCTCTAGCTCTTTTAGCGCTTTAGAAACAGCGGGCTGGCTTATAAAAAGCGCTTCGGCTGCGCCTGAAAAACTACCCAATTTAGCCACTGTATAAAACACCCTAAGTGAATGTAAGTTCATTGAACAACCTTAAATTGCATAACTCTAAATTGTATAACTTTAAGTTATCAAATCATGATTTTAATATATTGGAGTTATATTTTGAGCTTTCTTACAATTAAGTCAACACATCAACTTGGTTTAAGTGAGGGAATATTATGCTTAGCGCTATTAAAAGTAGTTTTCAGCCTTTGACTAAGCAATACGGCGATACGCGCTGGTGGTTAGGTATGCTGCTGGTGGTTGTGTTAGCGGGGGCATCTGTTGCATTAAGTAAGTTACCTATAATGCAAAGTGCGCAATTTAGCTCCTTAACAATTGGTATTGTGCTTGGCATTATTGTGGGTAACAGTGTGTTTGCGCGCATTGCTACGCGTACAGATGTAGGCGTTGATTACGCTAAAAGTATATTACTCAAAGCGGGCATTATTTTATTTGGGTTTAGGATTACTTTTGCACAAGTAGCGGGTGTAGGCTGGCATGGCCTATTAACCGATGTGGTAATGCTGCTTGGTACGTTTATATTAGCAGTACAGCTAGGTAAGCGCGTTTTTAAGCTTGATGAACAAACAACCATACTAATAGGTGCGGGTAGCTCTATTTGTGGCGCCGCAGCGGTAATGGCAACAGAGCCAGTAATAAAAGCACAAGCGCATAAAGTATCTGTAGCGGTGGCAACGGTTGTGGTGTTTGGCACGTTAAGTATGTTTGCCTACCCAATTATGTTTGAATATATGGGTGTGAGTGAGCATGCGTACGGTATTTTTGTTGGTTCAACCATTCATGAAGTTGCGCAAGTGGTAGCAGCAGGGACTACGGTAAGTGCCAATGCGGCTGACACCGCCGTGATAGAAAAAATGCTACGCGTAATGATGCTTGCGCCATTTTTAGTAGGCTTATCGTTTTGGCAAAGTAAAAAGCATGCAAACATAAACGCACATGGCGGCGAGCAAAAAGCGGGTATTTCAATCCCTTGGTTTGCAGTGTTATTTATAGTGGCAAGTGGCGTGCATTCGTTATCGGTTATTCCGCAAGGAACTACAAACGCTATTATATGGTTTGATAATATACTACTTACCATTGCCATGGTCGCACTTGGGCTGCGTACACATGTTGGCGCTATTCGCCAAGCGGGAATAAAACCACTGTTATTAGCAGGCTGTTTATTTTTGTTTTTAACCTTAGCTGGCTTTGCCATTAATGTAGGCATTGCACAGCTGTTTTAAATATAACCTGGTCGAGGGGGCACTGTTGCAAATAGGCTGACATGATAAGCTAAATATCTTATTTATTTCGAGATACAGCAGATGAATCCCTTCCACGGTCGGCACTTTCAAGGTGAAATCATTCTTTGGGCTGTTCGTTGGTATTGTAAATATGGCATCAGCTATCGTGAACTTCAAGAAATGCTCGCTGAACGAGGCATAAATGTGGATCACAGTACAATTTATCGTTGGGTTCAGCGTTATGCTCCAGAAATGGAAAAACGGTTACGCTGGTATTGGCGTAATCCTACAGATTTACATTCATGGCATATGGATGAGACTTATATCAAAGTGAAGGGGCGATGGACTTACCTGTATCGTGCAGTTGATCAACGGGGTCATACGATTGACTTTTACCTTTCCGCTAGACGGAACAGTAAATCAGCCTATAGTTTTCTAGGAAAGATCTTCAATACGGTGAAAAAATGGCAAATTCCACGGGTCATCAATACAGATAAAGCAGCGACCTATGGCCATGCTTTATCACGATTAAAGCGAGAAGGAAAATGTCCAGTAGATATTGAGCACAGGCAGATTAAGTATAAAAATAATGTCATTGAATGTGATCATGGTAAGTTAAAGCGAATCATCAGGGCCACATTAGGATTCAAATCTATGAAGACTGCTTATGCCACAATTAAAGGTATTGAAGTCATGCGTGCACTACGTAAAGGACAAGCATCGTCATTTTATTATGGTCAGCCTCAGGGTGAAGTGTGTCTAATCAACAGGGTTTTCGGTCTCTAAGCACTTTTTAAAGGGAACATCATCGACTCAAATCACTATTTGCAACAGTGCCAGCCAGTGACCATACGTAAAGACAGACGGAATAAGGATTTAATCATTAAGCAGCATTGGATAGCTGCGTCGGAGTAGGTTTGATTTCGCCCTTGTTTGCCTTTTGATGGAGCATACCATTGCGTAGCAGGATCAAACCAAATGGCAATATTTCCGCGACTCATGAGTGCTCGGTTATATGCGGGCCAATTGGTTGTGCGGTAGATTTTGTGTGTAGGCTTCTTCATTTGAAAATTATATCGCTGAAAAAGCCTTTACAGATAGGTTTGTGCAACAAAGCCCCATCGAGGTGAAACCGGCTGTGAGCGCGGGTTCAAGCATATAGCCCGACAGGCGCGTATCCTTGCCGATCACGACACGATGGCGGTGGTCACCGCGACGAAAGACACGGCCAGCCGCCATGCCGACGCGCAAGGCGGTTTCCGCCGTCATCGCGCCTTCGTTGGCTTTGCCACGAATACCGTCTGTGCCGAAATATTTGCGCACCATAAGGTCGATTATCCTGTCGTCGGGTCGCCCTCAAAGGGGACATGCCTGCTGAACCGCGAATATAGAGAAATATCCCGAATGTGCAGTTAACGAATTCTTGCGGTTTCTTTCAGCGCCGCCAATACCGCCAGCCCGTCGCGCAAGGGGCGCGGCTCGTGTGTGCGGATGAAGTCAGCTCCACCTGCGGCGGCGGCAAGCTCTGCAGCGAGTGTCGCGGCCCCGACATCCCCCGGACCACGGCCTGTGAGCGCGCGCAGAAAGGATTTGCGCGAAACAGACAGAAGCACCGGCAAATCGAAGCGCAGCCGCAATTCATCGAACCGCGCCAGCACCGAGAGCGAGGTTTCGGGAGCAGCCCCCAGAAAAAACCCCATGCCGGGATCAAGGACAAGGCGGTTGCGTTTGATACCGGCACCCGTCAGCGCCGCGATGCGCGCGTCAAAGAACGCCGCAATGTGATCCATGATGTCGCCAGCGGGTGCCTCGCGCCGATCTGCCTGCCCGTCTTGCACCGAATGCATAACGACGAGTTTGGCAGATGATTTCGCCAATTGCGGATAGAACGCAGCGTCTGGAAAACCGCGAATATCATTGAGATAGGCCACACCACGCGACAAGGCATAGGCTTGCGTCGCGGGTTGATAACTGTCGAGCGAGACGGGAATGCCATCTGCCTTGAGCGCGTCCAGCACCGGCGCGATACGCGCGATTTCTGTGTCGGACGAAACAGGCGCGGCGTCGGGATTGCTGGATGCCGGACCGAGGTCGATCACATCTGCCCCCTCGGCCATCAGCTTACGCGCCTGCGCAATGGCTGCGTCTGGCGCCAGATACCGGCCTCCATCGGAGAAACTGTCCGAGGTTATGTTGACGATGCCGAAAATGATGAGCGATTTATTCATGGGGGCTTCTATAATAATAATAATCGAGCATGAGTCTCATACGGATGCTCGGGTCGAAAGGGAATCCCCAGGCGAGTAACCTGTTTGCGGTGATCTGAACCGTACCGGGTTTGTCGGAGACTTTTTTATTTAAGTTAGGCCACCTGACCTAACGGATTAATTTTATCATAGTACATTGCTTCAAAATCAAAAGGTGGCACATAACCTAGTGCACTATGTACACGCTCTTTATTGAACCAATCTACCCAATTTAATGTCGCAAGTTGTACATCCGCTAAACCTTGCCAATCTGCTTTTAAATATTCAATCACCTCTGTTTTGTATAAGCCATTCACTGTTTCAGCCAAAGCATTATCGTATGAATCACCGGTCGTACCGACTGATGCTCGTAAATTTGCTGCTTCTAAACGATTGGTATAACGAATGGAAAGATATTGCACACCTCTGTCACTATGATGAATCACGTTCTTTGGCATGCCTCGATCATGCAATGCTTGCTCCAGTGCATCGAGCACCATGTCTGTATTCATCCGTGTTGATACTTTCCATCCAACAATTGCTCGCGAGAACACATCAATAATAAAGGCGGTATAGACCCAGCCTGAATTTGTTTGAATATACGTAAAGTCAGCGACCCACAGCTGGTCAGGGTGATCAGCACTAAAATTGCGTTTCACCAAGTCATCTGCTCGTTTTTGATCATCTCGGCTATGGGTAGTTTGTTTATTCTTACCTCGCCAAACACCTTGTATACCTAGCTTTTGCATCAATCGAGCAACTGTACAGCGTGCAATAATATAGCCTTCACGTTTCAGTTTTTGCCAAACTTTACGTACACCATATCGACCTGAACTTTCCTTCCAAATTCGTTTAATTTGTTCAGCATGATGCAAGTCATGTAGATCTCGCTTTGCTCGATGTTCTGGGTTTTCGCAGAGATCTAGAGTCCGGTAATAGGTTGAGGGTGCGATCGGTAAAATTCTACAAATCGCCTCGACTCCGTACAGCTCTTTATTATTATGGATAAAATCCACCATTATTTGTGTGGGCGGTCGAGTTCCGCCTGGGCGAAAAAAGCGGCTGCTTTACGTAGAATCTCATTGGCGCGTTGCAGTTCTTTATTTTCGCGTTCGAGTTGTTTGATACGTTCTTGGTCTGAAAGCTGCTGTACTTTAACTGGATTTAGTTTATCTAAATATTTTTGATACCAAACACGTAGTGTTTCAGGAGTACAACCCTTGCGCAGTATACTGCTCAGGGAGCAATAGCGGTGATCGCAGCCCAATTCGATGGATAATCTTTTTCAGATTCAATCAATAATTGAACCGCTCTTTCTCTGATTTCAGGGGCATATTTTAATTTTGTCATCGGGATAGTCTCTCAGAATATTGACTCTCCGACAAACCCGGTACGGTTCAGCAAATAAGCAACCTTCTAATGCAACAGCGAAGTGTAGAGATGGGACTTGGTCTTTTAGCTTGAATAGGAGAGGTACTTGTTCTGGCCATGGTGGAGTAGCTAACTGGCTTTAGAACTTAGAATACTTCTGATTTAAAGCTTATCATGCAATATGCTTAAAACTTAAAAACCAATAAAAACAGGAATTTTAAGTTCCTATTTTTCATGTTAGAACCCATTTAAAGTGTCTATATTCTCACCAATTAAAATGTCTATATCCTCATCTATAAACTTGTAAAAATTAAAAATTAATATTATCGTATTACTATCAAAAACAAAAATGGATTACATATGCTTCCAATGTTAGCTTCACAACTTCAACAGGAAACAGGTTGGCGAGTTACTAGCTGTGAAATTCTATTAGATCAATCTCATACAAATACTGATGAATCTTTTGGCAATATAGAAATAACATCAAAACATGGTATTACCTTATTTTTCGGGTTCACTTCATCTACCAATAAAAAAATAGAAATGGATGAAATCCGTATTTTCAATGCAGAAAATATTGAAGTTTGTATTGATGAAAATGATGCAAATAATGTTTTCGCTGCTGCTTATGATATTGTCGATCAAACAAATTGGCGAAAAATTGCAATAAATGCAAAATATGAAAAGCAGAGTAGAAAAGTTAAAAGTATAAGTTTTAATCGGGAAAGTGAGGCTGATCTTTTACACTTTGTAGAAAATCAAAAAGATTTTTCAAACTGGGTAAAAAGCAAAATTTTAGAAGAAGTAAGTAAATCTCATGGATGAAAAAAGGCTTACTTTCATGGGCTTTTTGATTATCGATTTAACATAAAATCTCTTATACGAAATCCACCAGATTCAAGACATAAAAAAGCCCGACATCCTGTCGGGCTTTTTCGTATTGGTTCGCTTGGCATAACTCCTGTCGTGCCGCCGATCCTTGTGCGATTATTTATTTTTATTCTGCGGAACATCCTCTTCTCTTATGACTTCATGATATTGAATACAAGGGATTGTGAACATCCGCAAAATCCCTAAATTCATGTGCGCTCAGGCGTACAAAATTGGTGGATTTTTATCCCAAGAGTTGTCCGCAGAAATTGGGGATAATTTAAGCCAGCGCTGGCTTGATAACGCAGAGAAAAATGACAAATTGATTGAAGATTGATCAAATTTATTGGCAAGAAGTATCAAAATTGCTTAAAAAGAAACCGACTTGTTTCCAAGTCGGTATTTTGTTGTTTTTTAGGCGGATTAAAAATTTTTAACTATATGAAAAACAAAGATATTTTAAAAAGTATTTCGTATAAGCTCTATTATGTTAAATAATTAAGGATAAAAGCTTTATTACTAAATAGAACAGTTGCTTAAAGCAGTATAGAGTTAAGTTTGCATTTTAATATCAAGTTGTCTTTCAGCACCGATAATCACCATACGAATCCCATTTTCAAAAATGTCATCCGCATTCATATTTTGTAAGGTATTCACTCCTTGGAGCATGAGTGGATATATAGTTGGATCGGCTTCGAATGGTGGGTCTGATCTTATTTCTTCTTGCTGCTCCTCAAGGACCCACCCAACAATAAACCTTCCTAATGTCATAAGTAATGCAACTGCTTCAACAGGAGAAAACCCAGCATGAGATAACAGCGCAACTTGGGCCTCAATCGTGTTGAAATGTCCTTGACTGGGGCTAGTTCTTGCATGTAGACGAGCACCATCACGGTAAGCTAGTAGTGCTCGACGAAAGCTTACAGAATTAGCGAGCAACCAATCTTGCCATGTCATCCCATCGATGGGTAAAGAAACTAAATGGTGTTCATTTATAATGGTTTCCGCCATTGCTTCCATTAACAAGGATTTATTCTTGAAATGCCAATATAGAGTTGGAGATTTAATACCCAATCGTTGAGCTAGCTTGCGTGTGGTTATTGAATCTATGCCTTCTTCATTCAACATATCCAATGCGGTACGCAGGACTATTTCACGTGTCAGACGTTGAGGTGCAATATCTTTTTTACTCATAAATCTATCACTGATAGGGAGTGTGTGAGAGAATATTAATTCTATCATTGCTAGAGAAGGCATTTGTGAAGAAATCATTGAGCGTGATTTTAATCACTATATTTCTGGATGCTGTTGGGATTGGTTTAATTATGCCGATCTTGCCTGAATTATTACGGTCATTGGCTGGAGCTGAAGCAGGCGGTGTTCACTATGGTGCTTTATTAGCTGTGTATGCTCTGATGCAGTTCATTTTTGCACCTATCCTTGGAGCGTTGAGTGACCGATTTGGACGTCGACCTGTATTAATTATTTCAATTGCTGGTGCAACGGCTGATTATCTCCTAATGGCTGCTGCTCCTTCTCTATTGTGGCTATATATTGGTCGTATTTTTGCGGGAATTACAGGTGCCAACATGGCTGTTGCAACAGCTTATGTTTCAGATATTACTCCAGCCCATGAGCGTGCAAAAAGGTTTGGTCTCCTTGGAGCTGTCTTTGGTATTGGGTTTATAGCGGGTCCGGTAATAGGTGGAGTTTTGGGTGAATGGAACTTACATGCACCGTTCTTTGCTGCTGCTTTTATGAATGGGATTAATTTAATAATGACAGCAGTCTTATTAAAAGAATCAAAACACAGCAATAAAATGACTGAGAAGGTTCAGGAGCAATCAATATTAAAGAAATTATCCTATTTGATCACTCAACCTAATATGGCTCCATTGCTTGGTATCTTTTTAATTATCACATTGGTTTCACAAGTCCCCGCAACTTTATGGGTTATCTATGGGCAGGATCGTTATGGCTGGAGTATATTTATTGCAGGTGTTTCCCTTGCTAGTTATGGAATATGCCATTCTATTGCACAGGCTTTTGCTATCGCCCCTATGGTAAAGAGGTTTGGAGAGAAAAATACGTTGTTATGTGGAATAGCTTGCGATGCAATTGGTTTACTTCTTTTATCTATTGCTGTTGAAGAATGGGTGCCTTTTGCGTTGTTACCATTGTTTGCCCTTGGTGGAGTAGCCGTTCCTGCTTTGCAAGCAATGATGTCCAGAGGTATTAGTGATGAAAGACAAGGTGAATTACAAGGGCTATTAAGCAGTTTTAATAGTCTGGGGGCTATAATTGGTCCTGTATTAGTTACTAGCCTCTATTTTATGACTCAGGCATCAGCTCCTGGAATGGTATGGGCATTAGCTGCAATACTTTATGTAATCACCCTACCCTTATTGCTTAAGTATCGCCTGAATAAATATTCTGGAGTTCCATAAAATATTTAATTTATTGGTTTAAAAACTAATGGATTCTATAGTTTATCTAAAATTAACATAATACACGTTATACGAATTCCCAAGGCATGGCTTTTAGTCATGCTTTTTTTATCAAAAGACTATACCTGAATGATAGCGAGCCAAATCGCATACAATATCTATCATTAGACTTAATGCAATAATTAAATGATAGTATTATCATTAATCTAATAGAATTAAGATTAAATGATAGAAATGAATACACGTATTTATCTACGAGCTTCAACTAAAGATCAAGATGCAGAAAGGGCTTTGCAGATTCTTCAGGATCTAAACCAAAACTTGAATTTGGGTGAAACCATTGTGTACGTGGAAAACTATAGTGGTACGAAGTTAGACCGACCTGAATTGAATAAGCTACTGTCAGAAGCAAATCAAGGTGACACATTGTTAGTTGAAAGTATTGACCGCTTATCACGCCTAACCCAACGAGATTTTCAAGAGCTGAAGCGCAGGATCCAGGAGAAGGGACTTCGTTTAGTCGTAGCAGATCTTCCTACTACCTACCAAATGATTCAAACCAGTGACAGCATTACTCATTCAATCTTGGAACTCATCAACAATATGTTGATTGATCTTCTGGCAACAATGGCCCGCCTAGACAATGAGAAACGTATAGAACGTATTAAGCAGGGCCTGGCACGTTCGGGTTACAAACCAACAGGCAAGAAGGCAAATGAGGCTAAACATAAACGAATAAAAGAATTGCTAGTAGTTGGCAATATGACTAAGGAAGAAATTGCCAAAGCAGTGAATTGTGGAGTTGCAACTGTCTATCGAGTTGCTAAAGTTATCTAAAAGAGGCTTATCTCAACGCGCCCCCAATGGGGCACCGCTGCATTCAGGTTACTTCACATAAGAAATTTTATGTTAAATGATTGTTAGAAATGCCCCTTGATCGAGGCATTTTCTATAAAGAATACTAAAAACTAATTAAAGCCAACCAAGTTTCAAAACAAGGCAGTTCTCAGCAATCATATTTTTAAATTATATAACTCCCAACTGAGCTTTTGCTCCAACGATAAGGCTTTCATTTTGAGTTTCTAAGGCAAATAAACCATACATCAAAGGAGAGGCCGCTGCTCTTTCTAAAGTCTGTTCATATAGTTTATTCCAAACTTTACCCCCTAGTTTTTCATACTCGATGATTAGAGTTTTGAGGCTTTCTTCTCCAAACAAAGTTACATGCCCAGCAAAATCAATCGCTGGGTCATCTATATGGGCTGTTGACCAATCAATAACGCCTGAAACAGCTCCATCCTTTGAAGCTAGTACATGCCCAGCATATAAATCGCCATGTATAAATTGGGTGAAATCTGCCCATAGAACATCATTATCCAACCATTTTCTGTAGCGGGTTTCCAATTGCTCACTTATACCAATTTCAGATTTTACTAACTGCAAATTGTTTGCTATTTCAGGTCTTAAATCTGAAGGTTTCATAATTTTCAAATCATTTTCCCGAACTTCTTTTTCAGGAATACTATGGATTTCAAATAAGGTTTTTGCCAAAGATGTTATGTATTTCGGGCTATCTTTGTCCATATTCCAAATTATTTCATAGGTTTCAGCATCCAAATTTAAAACAGGATTATCTTTAAGTATGGGATAAGCCACTAATTCTGTAGATGAAATTCTCCAATCAGGAACCTCTACAGAAAGATGTTTTTTTACCAATTCTAAAATGCGTTTTTCTTTCTTGATTTGTTCCCTCATGCCATCACGACGAGGAATACGCAGCAACCATTGTTGCCCCTTTGTATCAAGAGCAAAAACGACCTTAAAATCAATGCCCATTTCATTGAAATTCATTTTGTCCGTAAGCAACAAGCCGTGTGCTTCAGCAAGTGATTGAATATCTTGAATTGTCATTTTTAATTTCCTTTAAAGAGTTCAATAATTAATGTTCGGATTAGATTGGCTATCATTAACAATCTCTCTCAAAAGTCTTGATGATTTTGTGGTCTTTGATCTCGTAGATAATGTCAGCAATATTATCGACCAATTGCTTGTCATGAGATACGAAGATAATAGTTCCTGCATAGGACTTCATCATTGTTTCTAATGCGGCAATACTTTTTAGGTCAAGATAGTTTCCTGGTTCATCCATAAGCAAAATATTATATTTTCCTAAAAGCATTTTGGATAAAAGCAGTTTGATGATTTCACCTCCCGATAAGTCGGATAAGTTTTTTTGAATATCATTCGCTCCGATCCCCATTGAAGCCAATACTGCACGAATTTCCGCAACTGTGTACTCGCACTCTTCCTGCATAAAGGAGAGCACAGATTTATGCGTGTTAAATTTATATCCTGTTTGTGTAAAGTAGCCAATTTCAGCTTTTGGAGATATGGTTAATCCATCAGCACGTTCTGATATCATTTTTAACAAGGACGTTTTCCCTGTTCCATTCGATCCAGTTATAGCGACTTTAGCGCCAAGCGGTATTATAAAGTTAGCGTCATCAAAGATAGTACGGCTACCAAATTTTAAGCTCAGACCATCTGCCGTAATCGGGAACTTATTGTGCAGTTCTAGGGCTGAACTTTGACGAAAACGAATAGAACGCAAATGCTCTGGTGCTTGAATATCTTCTAATGCAGCCAAACGCTTTTCCATACTCTTAGCTGCCTGATACAGTTTTCTTTGCTTGGTGCCAGTCATTTTTGCATGCCCAAGTCGTCCAGCACTTTCGGTAGAGTTTTTGGATTTTTCTCCTTTTTTCTTATTGTCTAATCGATTAGCTTGCTGGCGTTTTTCTTGCACAGCAGATTCTAATCGCTCCCGTTCCTTCATCATCAGCTCATATTCTACGGCTTGGTGTTGTCGCTCTTCTTCTTTTTGACGCAAGTAATCCGAGTAACCACCCCAATATTCCGTAATTTTACCGTCTTTTAACTCCCATATCTTGTCTACAACCATATCAAGAAAATATCGGTCATGACTGATAACAAGTAATGCTCCATCAAATGCTTTAAGTTGACCAATAAGTAGATCTATTCCATTGAGATCAAGGTGGCTGGTTGGTTCATCCGCTAGAATGCCATGTACTTGTTGGGAAAATGCGGCAGCAATTTTTGCACGAGTTTCCTCTCCGCCACTCATTGTGTCGTTTTGTACATTGGAAACACCAAGGCGAGATAACATTGCCCGGTCTTCGACCGTTTCTATTTCGATTCCGCCCAGTTGGCTGATATGTGCAAAATCACCAAAACGCTGTAATGTCGCTTCGGCTAAAACAATTTCGCCATTAAGTACTTTGAGTAAACTACTCTTTCCTGCTCCGTTATCACCCACAAGACCAATACGGTCATAAGAGTGAATTTCCAATTCATCAATATCCAAAACATCACGCCCAGCATAATCCAAGCGTATGTTTCTCGCTTTAATAATTAAACTCATTTTTATTTACTCCTGTTTAGCTCTTGAAATTTTTTATGCAGCAAACAGGATTTAGGTGAAAACAAAAGCTAGCATCACAGTGTCCTCCCAAAAAAAAAGCTATTCATCCACAGGGTGGACAAATAGCTAGTCAATTAAGTTATAACTGGAAACTATGCACTAAAAGCATACTTATAAATTAAGCATACTTTTACTTTATATATCCGCATATATTCTTAAAGACACAACAAAAGCCCACCATTATAAAATAGTGTCACTATGCAAATAGTTGTGTCTTAACGAATGCGGATAGAATGCATAAACTTACCTAAAAAATAAAATTCAGTTTTATGATAACTTTACTGTTAAAAGAAGTCTAGACAACCTTGTTTTATGCTTGGATATAAGGCTTATTTTAAAATAATAGTAGTGAAGATTTTCTAAAATTAACATAATACACCTTATACGAAATAAAAATGGGAGCCTTAAGCTCCCATTTTTTAAGTAATTTTTTCAAATAAGGCTTGGGTGAGCATCTAAAATTCGAATCAATGTAGCTGCTGGTCCAGTTGGATAGCGTCGTCCCTGTTCCCAATTTTGCAGGGTACGGGGGCTAATATGTAGACGTGCAGCAAATTCATTTTGGCTCAAGCCAGTTTTTTCACGTACTTCTTTAATATCAGGCAATTCGAGTTCTGTAACTCGGCTTGCTTTAACTTCTTTACGTTTGATAGCTCCAGCTTCTTTGATTGAAGCAACCAAGTCATCAAATAAGTTGTTATCCATGAAATTGCTCCTTCACGAGTTGGTGCAGAATGGCGGTTTCCTTATCTGTTAAATTATCTTTTACTGATTTTGGATAAGCCACTAAGAAAAAGATCTGATCATCCTCGGTGACCCAATAATAAATCACCCGTATCCCACCACTTTTCCCTTTGTTACCTTGAGCACAACGTACTTTGCGAATACCACCGCCATTCTTGATTAGGTCACCTCTATCAGGCTGTACCAAAAGATCTTGCTGAAGTTGACGATATTCCTCATCAGATACAAGGTCTTTAATTTGCTTGGTAAAGATGCTGGTTTCAATAAATAACATGGACTCTTTATACGTCAATGGCGTATTTGAATTTTAGCAGTTTCCATAACAAAAAACGAGAGCTGGTAGATCTCTGTTATTCCCAAGTAGAAATGTCCTACCTAATAACCAAATAGAAATGTCCTATATGGACATTTCCAAGTCAAGCACAGGATTTAGATTTCGTTGTTCAATCGCTGTTTTCTGTGCTTGTCTACGTGGCATCTTTTGAGAACGATTGCGTTTGTTTTGGTGTTCCAGTTGTTCATGCTGTTGTTGAATATGTGCCAGCACAGAACCCAAACGTTTATTCTCAACGATCTCTCGCTGGTTGAGCTGACTTAATTTATCAAAGATGCTGTAATTGATTTTTCTTCCCTGATATTCAATGGCTACAGTACCATCCGGATATTCCAGGAACTCAAGATACTTGCCGCCCAATCTTTGATTTTCTTCGCTGTTTTCCAAGATATATACGCATTTATCATAAGTAATCGTCAAGCTGTTCGTGACCCTGCGGGGTTCACGCCAGGTAAAAACATCATCTAATTCTTCGGCTGTTTCAGCGATAGGCCGATGTAGATCCTTGGAATTAAAAGCCATCTTGGCGAATTTACGATTAAATTGCTCAATAAAGCACGGCAGCCACTTATTGGCATCTGCAATTGAACTGATGCCTTCTAGACGCATCTCCTTAATCAGACGATCCTGAAGTGTTCTATTCGCTCGTTCTACACGACCTTTGGCTTGAGGGGAGTTAGCGAAAATGATATCGATATTGAGAGTGCTCAGAACACGTCCAAACTGGGTAATCTTGGTGTCTTTCTTGCTACTTTGATTCACCCTAAAAACTGAATGTTTGTCACTGTAAAATGCCAATGGCTTACCATGCTGTTCGATATATAAACGTGTCGAAATCATATAGTCAAAGGCTGACTCTGACGCACAGAAGCGTAAATGCTGCAATTTTCCTGTGGCATCATCGATGAATACTAGCAGACAGCATTTAGGTGCTCGACCTTCAAACCAATCATGGTGTGAGCCATCAATTTGGATCAATTCACCATAACAATCTCGGTTATAACGAGGCTGATATGGTCGTTTCAGGCGCTTGCAGCGAGGGATCCATAAATCGGCTGCAATCATCCAGGAACGCAGGGTTTCTACTGAAAGATCGAATCCATGCACGGTGGTGAGCTTTTCATGCGCTAAAGTGGGTCCGAAACCATAAAGTTGATCTGAAACAATATTGAGACACTTAAGTCTGAGTTCTTCAGGAAGTTTAGAATTGCTGATTTGGCCACGACCGGCATGGGCTAATGCAGCGGGACCTTGAGCTTTGTATTTCTGCAGTAAGCGTCTGATGTGACGTTCTGAGATATGAAGTAGCTGAGCAGCCTGGGATTGAGTTATACGTTGATCACAGATTTCTTGCAAGACCGACAATCGTTTAAGTTCTTTATCCGACATAGACACCAACATATCAAACCGTCCGCTAAGGAAATTGCAAAAGCGCATATTCTAAAAGCGGACATTTTTACTTTGGAGAAACCGGACATTTCTATTTTGGGCTTACAGATCTCGTTTCGCATAACAGCCATTATGTTAAATTGTAGTAAGAACTTTAATGCGATAGAGCAGAATGTATATGCAAAATAAGCTTGATAACATTATTCAAGAATTAAAAGAACTATCTGGGAATAGTCGTCTAAACATAGAACTACCTGATGATATTTTCATATCTGCTTATGAACGAAAAATAGGTTTTATTTTTCCAAAAGATTATAAAAAAGTTTTGAAAGAGATTAGCAATATCTTTTATGGAACAATTGAATTAGCGTCTCTTACAGATGAGAAAGAATGCTATCGAGGGCTATCTCAGATATTAAATGATGCTAGGGAGCAAGGTCTGCCAGAAGATTGGCTACCTATTTGTGAAGATAATGGTAGTTATTATTGCCTATCTCCTAATCATAAAATTAGATATTGGACAGCAGATGGATATAGCGATGAGCAGTGGGAAGATTTAGCAGATTGGATCAAGCAAGTTTGGATAGATGGAAATTAAGAATTTCTAAAATTAACATAATACACCTTATACGAAATTAAAATGTAAGCCCAAAATAGAAATGTCCGGTTTCTCCAAAGTAAAAATGTCCGCTTTTAGAATATGCGCTTTTGCAATTTCCTTAGCGGACGGTTTGATATGTTGGTGTCTATGTCGGATAAAGAACTTAAACGATTGTCGGTCTTGCAAGAAATCTGTGATCAACGTATAACTCAATCCCAGGCTGCTCAGCTACTTCATATCTCAGAACGTCACATCAGACGCTTACTGCAGAAATACAAAGCTCAAGGTCCCGCTGCATTAGCCCATGCCGGTCGTGGCCAAATCAGCAATTCTAAACTTCCTGAAGAACTCAGACTTAAGTGTCTCAATATTGTTTCAGATCAACTTTATGGTTTCGGACCCACTTTAGCGCATGAAAAGCTCACCACCGTGCATGGATTCGATCTTTCAGTAGAAACCCTGCGTTCCTGGATGATTGCAGCCGATTTATGGATCCCTCGCTGCAAGCGCCTGAAACGACCATATCAGCCTCGTTATAACCGAGATTGTTATGGTGAATTGATCCAAATTGATGGCTCACACCATGATTGGTTTGAAGGTCGAGCACCTAAATGCTGTCTGCTAGTATTCATCGATGATGCCACAGGAAAATTGCAGCATTTACGCTTCTGTGCGTCAGAGTCAGCCTTTGACTATATGATTTCGACACGTTTATATATCGAACAGCATGGTAAGCCATTGGCATTTTACAGTGACAAACATTCAGTTTTTAGGGTGAATCAAAGTAGCAAGAAAGACACCAAGATTACCCAGTTTGGACGTGTTCTGAGCACTCTCAATATCGATATCATTTTCGCTAACTCCCCTCAAGCCAAAGGTCGTGTAGAACGAGCGAATAGAACACTTCAGGATCGTCTGATTAAGGAGATGCGTCTAGAAGGCATCAGTTCAATTGCAGATGCCAATAAGTGGCTGCCGTGCTTTATTGAGCAATTTAATCGTAAATTCGCCAAGATGGCTTTTAATTCCAAGGATCTACATCGGCCTATCGCTGAAACAGCCGAAGAATTAGATGATGTTTTTACCTGGCGTGAACCCCGCAGGGTCACGAACAGCTTGACGATTACTTATGATAAATGCGTATATATCTTGGAAAACAGCGAAGAAAATCAAAGATTGGGCGGCAAGTATCTTGAGTTCCTGGAATATCCGGATGGTACTGTAGCCATTGAATATCAGGGAAGAAAAATCAATTACAGCATCTTTGATAAATTAAGTCAGCTCAACCAGCGAGAGATCGTTGAGAATAAACGTTTGGGTTCTGTGCTGGCACATATTCAACAACAGCATGAACAACTGGAACACCAAAACAAACGCAATCGTTCTCAAAAGATGCCACGTAGACAAGCACAGAAAACAGCGATTGAACAACGAAATCTAAATCCTGTGCTTGACTTGGAAATGTCCATATAGGACATTTCTATTTGGTTATTAGGTAGGACATTTCTACTTGGGAATAACATAAAAAATGGAGCCTAAAGCTCCATTTTTTAATAACTTTTTTTAAATTGCTAAGCGTAAATTCAGTGCTTTTACAACTTTAATCACAGTATCAAAACTAGGGTTAACATCACCAGAAAGTGCTTTATAAAGACTTTCTCGGCCTAAGCCTGTATCTCGTGATAATTGAGCCATTCCTTTAGCTTTTGCAATGTTACCTAAAGCCTTTGCAATGAATGCGGCATCGCCATTAGATTCTTCAATACATGCTTGTAAGTAAGCCTGCATATCATCCTCTGTTTTAAGATGCTCAGCACTGTCCCATTTGCGAAGTTTAATAGCCATTTATAGCTCCTCCTCTAAATCTTGTGCCAATTGCAGGGCAAGTTTTATATCTTTACTTTGCGTAGACTTATCTCCGCCTGCTAAAAGAATAACAACCCTTTGCCCTTGCTTGCAGTAATAAATCCTATAGCCTGGCCCAAAGAAGAAACGTAATTCAGAAACACCTTCACCGACCGGCTCAGTATCTCCAAAGTTTCCATCTTCAACCCGATCAATTCGGACTTGTATGCGTCTTTTTGCCTGCTGGTCTTTTAACTTGGTGAACCAGTCATCAAAGACTTCAGTGGTATATATTGAGTACATAAGTAGAATGTATCCTATAGGATACATTTATGCAAGAAATAAACTTGATATTTGGGGCTCGAAACGGTGAATTTCGTATAACCGCCATTATGTTAAGTTAATCAAAATTCTTAATGCACCAAAACCTAAAAATTTAAATGGAGTAAAAATGACTTTAAAGGGGTTAGATATTCAAGAAGATTGTATCAAAGCTATTTCTAATGAATCTTTAATATTTGATATTAAGAATAAAGAGTTTTTAGAGGATATAGAAAATCTTTTATTACAGTATTTTCAAAATTTTAGTAATGATTTAAATGGAATTGAGTTTGATAATTTTTCTGTGGAGTTTTGGTTCGATGCAGGACAATTGATTATTTATCCTGAAAAAGATTTATTAGATCGTAAACCCTTTGAATCTGAATATGATTTAGATAGATTAGACCCTTATTTTTATCTAGTTTGTGAAGAATATAGGATATATTTTGATGACTTAATATCTCGAAAAGTAAGCGATCAAGTATCTGAAAAAGAAGCTATTTCTAAAACTAATGACGTAATTGATTGTGTAAGCAAAGCTATAAAAAATATAAATGATGAAAACAATCTTTTAAAGATGTTAGGCAGGCCTAAATTAGAAATAAGATATTTCGGTGTAACGAAAGAAGAACTTTTAGCAAAAGAAATTCTCGTGAAATGAAGTAGATATTTTTGTCGTATTAAGGAAAACTAAAATTAACATAATGGGCGTTATGCGAAGTCAAAAATGGGAGCTTAAGCTCCCATTTTTATTGATGATTTTTTAATTCTTTCAGCATAGCATCCCGTAAAATTTCATTCATTCGTGTTTGATAACCTTTGCCTTGTGCTTTGAACCAAGCAAGTACATCAGCATCTAACCGAATTGAAGTTTGTTGCTTCACTGGGCGGTAAAATTGATTTTGGCGTACAGCACTGCTCCAATCGGTAATTTCAGGAATATCTGATAGATCTAGCTGATCATCAGGAACCGTGCCTTTAGCAAGCAAGCGTTGAATTTCAGCATCTTGCTTCTCACCAAATTTCTCATTCAGCTCTTTGCGTGAGTATCTAACCATGCTCATATTTGTTTCGCTCCGCTTTAGTCACTTGCCTTGCACTAATGATTCGTATGATTTCACAGTCATCTTCATCAAAAATGGTGTGAGCCACCAATAACATTAGTACGCCTTTAACTCGTCCAATGGTTTGCCAACGTTCTTCACCATCGGTATGTCTGTCTTGGATTGAGATCCGTAATGGATCTTCAAAAACAAGGCTTGCAGTTTCGAAAGAGATATCATGCTTTTTCTGATTCTTTCGATTCTTAGCCTCATCCCATTCAAAATACTGTTCCATAAAAAACATTCAAATTTGTATATACAATAATGTATCACAAAATTGTATAACTCAAGTTGAGAAGCGTAATTTTTAGTCAAATTTATTGGCAAGAACTATCAAAACTGCTCATAAAAAAGCCGACTTGTTTCCAAGTCGGCTTTTGAACATCATCGAGCAAATAATTTATATCATAAGTTTTTGATTTTTATATTTTTCAATTTGTGTGTTATTCCCAAGTAGAAATGTCCTACCTAATAACCAAATAGAAATGTCCTATATGGACATTTCCAAGTCAAGCACAGGATTTAGATTTCGTTGTTCAATCGCTGTTTTCTGTGCTTGTCTACGTGGCATCTTTTGAGAACGATTGCGTTTGTTTTGGTGTTCCAGTTGTTCATGCTGTTGTTGAATATGTGCCAGCACAGAACCCAAACGTTTATTCTCAACGATCTCTCGCTGGTTGAGCTGACTTAATTTATCAAAGATGCTGTAATTGATTTTTCTTCCCTGATATTCAATGGCTACAGTACCATCCGGATATTCCAGGAACTCAAGATACTTGCCGCCCAATCTTTGATTTTCTTCGCTGTTTTCCAAGATATATACGCATTTATCATAAGTAATCGTCAAGCTGTTCGTGACCCTGCGGGGTTCACGCCAGGTAAAAACATCATCTAATTCTTCGGCTGTTTCAGCGATAGGCCGATGTAGATCCTTGGAATTAAAAGCCATCTTGGCGAATTTACGATTAAATTGCTCAATAAAGCACGGCAGCCACTTATTGGCATCTGCAATTGAACTGATGCCTTCTAGACGCATCTCCTTAATCAGACGATCCTGAAGTGTTCTATTCGCTCGTTCTACACGACCTTTGGCTTGAGGGGAGTTAGCGAAAATGATATCGATATTGAGAGTGCTCAGAACACGTCCAAACTGGGTAATCTTGGTGTCTTTCTTGCTACTTTGATTCACCCTAAAAACTGAATGTTTGTCACTGTAAAATGCCAATGGCTTACCATGCTGTTCGATATATAAACGTGTCGAAATCATATAGTCAAAGGCTGACTCTGACGCACAGAAGCGTAAATGCTGCAATTTTCCTGTGGCATCATCGATGAATACTAGCAGACAGCATTTAGGTGCTCGACCTTCAAACCAATCATGGTGTGAGCCATCAATTTGGATCAATTCACCATAACAATCTCGGTTATAACGAGGCTGATATGGTCGTTTCAGGCGCTTGCAGCGAGGGATCCATAAATCGGCTGCAATCATCCAGGAACGCAGGGTTTCTACTGAAAGATCGAATCCATGCACGGTGGTGAGCTTTTCATGCGCTAAAGTGGGTCCGAAACCATAAAGTTGATCTGAAACAATATTGAGACACTTAAGTCTGAGTTCTTCAGGAAGTTTAGAATTGCTGATTTGGCCACGACCGGCATGGGCTAATGCAGCGGGACCTTGAGCTTTGTATTTCTGCAGTAAGCGTCTGATGTGACGTTCTGAGATATGAAGTAGCTGAGCAGCCTGGGATTGAGTTATACGTTGATCACAGATTTCTTGCAAGACCGACAATCGTTTAAGTTCTTTATCCGACATAGACACCAACATATCAAACCGTCCGCTAAGGAAATTGCAAAAGCGCATATTCTAAAAGCGGACATTTTTACTTTGGAGAAACCGGACATTTCTATTTTGGGCTTACATTGTGCTTTCGTATAACGCCCATTATGTTAAATAGCATGCAATATTGGATACCATACTGAAATAAGTAAAACAGTACCTAATACTCGATTAAAGAGCACCATATGATGAGCTGTAGAAAGTATTTTTTTTGTGATTTTTCCTAAATAAGCCCAAATAAATAAACAAGGTAGAGAAATCAGCATAAAGATGAATGAAAATAGAATGAGTGACTGATAGTAGTTAGCTAGTTGTGCTGTATAAACAGTAATAACAGCAATAGCCATCAACCAGCTTTTAGGGTTGATAAACTGTAAAAAGAAGCCTGTAAAAAAACCATTTTTCTTATTTTGATTTTGGATTTTAGATTCTAGATCAGGTCTATAATTAAAAATTTTCCATCCAATATAGCTTAACCAAATGCCGCCAGTGAAACTTAATATTAATTGAATCTTGGGGTATTCATTGAGTGTTGTACCAATTCCAAGTCCTGTAATTAAGACTAATGATGCAGCACCAATACTTCCACCGAAGATTAAGCCTAATGTTTTTTTAATACTGAATTGATGACTTGTACTAAGAATAAGGAAATTGGTTGGTCCAGGAGTAATTGATGCAACAAAAGAAAAGGCACAAAAAGCTAAAATCGTTTCCAAAATAAAATCCAAAAATTAATAAACTATTTGGCTAGTTTGATAAATATCTTCAAGATATATCTAGAACATTTGTGCACGCTTTTTGATATTGATTCAATGTTATGCCATAACAACGTTTAAACCATCGACCTAGATGACTTTGATCAGAAAAACAAAGATATGAAGCAACAGTTGTTGCTGATAATCCTTTTCTTAACAATTCTTTTGCCTTATTTAAACGGAGTTGGATCAGATATTGATGTGGAGAACAGTTAAAGTTTTTTTTAAATACACGGTTAATATAAAAACGATCTGTTTTCACCAATGTTGAGAGTGTTTGTAAGTCTAAATCATGAAAGAGACTTTCATGTAAAATTTCTTTTAGCTTTAATGCAATATTAGGTAATGTCTGGATAGACTTTTCACGTTTATATAAAATTTTTTTATTTACTAAGTTTTCTAATAAAAGATCTAAATACGTATCTTTCATCAATTGAGATTCATTGTTATTCAATATATTGTAGGTTGAAAGTATCAAATGTGAAAGTTGAGGATCAGAACGTAGGGTTGATTCGATAGCAAGTTCGATAGGCTCATTAAATATTCCTTCATAGCTTTTTTTTAACCATGCTGGATCTAAATGCATCATTTTATAAGTGAAGCCGAGAGGATCTGGTGCATTACCATCATGAACTTCTTCAGGTTCAAGCATGAAAGTTTGACCTTGATAGCTATCAATAATTTTTTTTCTACAATTGAATTGTTGATGTCCTAACTCTGTTACCCCTATAAGATAACTTGAGTGTAGATGAGGATCGTATGCAAAGCCTTTGAAGTGGGCATGAATTAGTTCTATACCTGTAGACTTATCCTGTGTGACATTGACCCAATTGCTCATATTTACTTAATTAGTCCTAATGGATTTAGCTTATCAAAAATTATCTAATGAAGAAATTCTAAAATTAACATAATACACCTTATACAAAATGCCCTTGTAAGCCCTTAATCAAGGGCATTTTTAGTCTCTACTTAACATAAAATTTTGGTGGTGCTTCAAAAAGTATGCTGCCTTTAAATGAAGCCATTATTGATGTAAAAGAAAAGAAGGCTAAATCAAAAGCTTTAAAATGGTTTTCAAGCTTTTTTGAAAAATTACAGCTTCTTCTGAAGCTACGCCTAATTCTATGCCTTATTTTGCAATTATTGCCTTCAATACCTACAGTAAAAAATTTACCAATACTTTGCTTACCATTTTTAAAAGCAGTGATGAAACTGTCCCAATGATCACTTGCAATTCGGGTGTAGTGAATATCTAATTGTTTAAGCTTTGTCTTCAATTGTTAGACTGTAGCTAAATCTCGTTTACCCCAAACATAAGCAACAATTTCACCTGTTTCTCGATGATAGGCGTAAATAAGCCATTGTTTATTCTTTTTATTTCCAACAAAATTCCAGAACTCATCTACTTCGAGAGATTCATAATGACTTTGCTGAGGCTGAATTTCATAGGTTGATTCAGTTAAAGTACGTAAAACTTTACCGATACTGATGCGCTCAACTTCAGCAATATCTCGTATACCGCTGCCTCTGACCATCAACTGTAATATTTTACGAGTAATACCTGACTTACATCCTAGATAGCTCAGTGCATGATCACCAATAAACTGACGTTTACAGTCTTTGCACTGATAGTTTTGTTTCCCATCTACTTTGATACCATTTTTCTTTATACTATCACTGAGGCAGGTTGGACATTTGATTGCTAGAGTTATTTGCATTTCTCTATTTTATCAAAATCCAATCGGCTTTTTCTTCAGCATACTTTTTGAAACACTACCAAAAATAGATTAACCTCAAACTTCTAATTCTTATAAATAATGAAAAACACCCAACTTATCTAGCACATCTAAAGACAATTGTTTACGTAGAGCAATATCATCACCAGCTTTCATTTGCATATTTAAAGCAAATGCCACCACTTGCCCATCTGCCTTTTCAACAAAACCCACATACCAACCCACTTGCGGGTCTACAGCCATTCCCCAGCCACTTTTAGCATATAGACGATTCTCCCCTCTGCGCTCTACATACAACATCTCTTTCACTTGTTGCTGAACTTCAGGTTTAAAAGGCAATTGCCCTTGGGCTAAATCATACACAAACTTTACTTCTTGTATAGGTGTAATTGTCAAAGGCCCTTTCAACCAAAATTGATCAACTTCCGTGCCTATTTGCATATTGCCATAACCAATACGTTGCAATTCACTTTGCATTAAGCTTGGACCAATACGACGTGCCAATTCTTGATATACAGGCACTGTAGATGCTTGCATGGCTTCGCCCAAAGTAAAATCTTTGTCCCATGCTTTAAAAAAACGTGGCTTTCCATCCCACTTAAATATTTCTGTAGATGTTGCTTTATGATTTTCTAAACCAATTAGTGCATTGGCAATTTTAAATGTAGATGCAGGAATATAAGCTGTTTTTGCTCGGTCTAAATGCGTGCCATATTTTTTAATATTTTGACCATCATATGTGACAAACACAGCATCAGCTGAGATTTCATTAAAAAGCGCTTGAACATTCTGATCGATGATTGAGTTATTCACTTGTGGAATTGTACTTGTTTTTGCTCGACTCATACTATGCTCAGCACAAGCCCCAATACTTATGCTTAAGCAAACTAAACTCAATATTTTTAATAATTTCATGATATACAACTTTAAAATTTGGTAGTGTTTCAAAAAGTATGCTGAAGAAAAAGCCGATTGGATTTTGATAAAATAGAGAAATGCAAATAACTCTAGCAATCAAATGTCCAACCTGCCTCAGTGATAGTATAAAGAAAAATGGTATCAAAGTAGATGGGAAACAAAACTATCAGTGCAAAGACTGTAAACGTCAGTTTATTGGTGATCATGCACTGAGCTATCTAGGATGTAAGTCAGGTATTACTCGTAAAATATTACAGTTGATGGTCAGAGGCAGCGGTATACGAGATATTGCTGAAGTTGAGCGCATCAGTATCGGTAAAGTTTTACGTACTTTAACTGAATCAACCTATGAAATTCAGCCTCAGCAAAGTCATTATGAATCTCTCGAAGTAGATGAGTTCTGGAATTTTGTTGGAAATAAAAAGAATAAACAATGGCTTATTTTTGTTCAAAAGTCATATTTTACCTCGGAGAAACCGGACATTTTTATTGGTGAGAATATAGACACTTTAAATGGGTTCTAACACTCTCTGTTATTCCAAAGTAGAAATGTCCTATCTTAAAACCAAATAGAAATGTCCTATACAGACATTTCCAAGTCAAGCACAGGATTCAGATTTCGTTGTTGAATTGCTGTTTTCTGTGCACGTCTTTTTGGCATAGATTGAGAACGATTGCGTTTGTATTGCTGTTCCAATTCTTCATGCTGTTGTTGAATATGATTGAGAACAGCACCTAAACGTTTATTCTCAACAATCTCTCGCTGGTTAAGCTGACTTAATTTATCGAAGATGCTGTAATTGATTTTTCTTCCCTGATATTCAATTGCGACTGTACCATCCGGGTATTCTAGGAACTCAAGATACTTACCAATCAATCTTTGGTTTTCTTCCGTGTTTTCCAGGAGATATACGCATTTATCATAAGTAATCGTCAGGCTATTCGTGACTCTGCGGGGTTCACGCCAAGTAAAAACATCATCTAACTCCTCAGCAGTTTCAGTAACAGTCCGGTGTAAATCCTTGGGATTAAAAGCCATCTTGGCGAACTTCTGATTGAACTGCTCAATGAAGCAGGGTAGCCAGGCATTCGCTTGCTCAATCGAACAGATGCCTTCCAGGCGCATTTCTTTGATCAGACGGTCCTGAAGCGTTCTATTGGCCCGTTCTACACGGCCTTTGGCCTGTGGTGAATTAGCGAAGATAATATCGATATTCAGGGTGCTGAGTACGCGCCCAAACTGGGTAATCTTGGTGTCTTTCTTACTGCTTTGATTCACCCTGAAGACTGAATGTTTATCGCTGTAAAATGCCAACGGCTTACCATGCTGCTCAATATACAAACGTGTTGAAATCATATAGTCAAAGGCTGATTCTGATTCACAGAAGCGTAAATGCTGCAATTTTCCTGTGGCATCATCGATAAATACCAGCAGACAGCATTTAGGGGCTCGACCTTCAAACCAGTCATGGTGTGAGCCATCGATTTGGATCAGTTCACCATAACAGTCCCGGTTATAACGAGGCTGATACGGGCGTTTCAGACGCTTGGCGCGAGGAATCCATAAATCGGCTGCAATCATCCAGGAACGCAGTGTTTCCACTGAAATATCAAAGCCATGAACGGTGGTGAGCTTTTCATGCGCTAAAGGGCACTGTTGCAAATAGGCTGACATGATAAGCTAAATATCTTATTTATTTCGAGATACAGCAGATGAATCCCTTCCATGGTCGGCACTTTCAAGGTGAAATCATTCTTTGGGCTGTTCGTTGGTATTGTAAATATGGCATCAGCTATCGTGAACTTCAAGAAATGCTCGCTGAACGGGGTGTGAATGTTGACCACACCACAATTTATCGTTGGGTTCAGCGTTATGCTCCAGAAATGGAAAAACGCTTACGCTGGTATTGGCGTAATCCTACAGATTTACATTCATGGCATATGGATGAGACTTATATCAAAGTGAAGGGGCGATGGACTTACCTGTATCGTGCAGTTGATCAACGTGGTCATACGATTGACTTTTACCTTTCCGCTAGACGGAACAGTAAATCAGCCTATTGTTTTTTAGGAAAAATCTTCAATACGGTGAAAAAATGGCAAATTCCACGGGTCATCAATACAGATAAAGCAGCGACCTATGGCCATGCTTTATCACGGTTAAAGCGAGAAGGAAAATGTCCAGTAGATATTGAGCACAGGCAGATTAAGTATAAAAATAATGTCATTGAATGTGATCATGGTAAGTTAAAGCGGATCATCAGGGCCACATTAGGATTCAAATCTATGAAGACGGCTTATGCCACAATTAAAGGTATTGAAGTCATGCGTGCACTACGTAAAGGACAAGCATCGTCATTTTATTATGGTCAGCCTCAAGGTGAAGTGTGTCTAATCAACAGGGTTTTCGGTCTCTAAGCACTTTTAAAAAGGAACTTCATCGACTCAAATCTCTATTTGCAACAGTGCCGGAATTTGTCCACTTATTCCAATGATGATGAGAACTGCAGCATTGACTTAGATCGCCAGTGCTCAGTACTGGCCATCATGTAGCTTTTATCGCTTTAGCGCCTTAACTTATTTAAGTGGCGTAACTTGCATAACTTATGCATCCTATTTAAGTGATGTAAGTTATAGTATTCCGTGTCAGGAATCTGTCTACTTATCAGCGTCCGCGGAACTGCAGGATTTCTGGCTTTGTTGTTCGCAACGAGGGCTAATTCTGGAGTTCCGTATAAGGCATAATCAATAACGACATCTCGGCTGATAATCAGCGCAGTAACTTTAGCCAATCTCGCTGCAATTTCCATGTCAGGAATTTGTCCACTTATTCCAATGATGATGAGAACTGCAGCATTGACTTAGATCGCCAGTGCTCAGTACTGGCCATCATGTAGCTTTTATCGCTTTAGCGCCTTAACTTATTTAAGTGGCGTAACTTGCATAACTTATGCATCCTATTTAAGTGATGTAAGTTATAGTATTCCGTGTCAGGAATCTGTCTACTTATCAGCGTCCGCGGAACTGCAGGATTTCTGGCTTTGTTGTTCGCAACGAGGGCTAATTCTGGAGTTCCGTATAAGGCATAATCAATAACGACATCTCGGCTGATAATCAGCGCAGTAACTTTAGCCAATCTCGCTGCAATTTCCATGTCAGGAATTTGTCCACTTATTCCAATGATGATGAGAACTGCAGCATTGACTTAGATCGCCAGTGCTCAGTACTGGCCATCATGTAGCTTTTATCGCTTTAGCGCCTTAACTTATTTAAGTGGCGTAACTTGCATAACTTATGCATCCTATTTAAGTGATGTAAGTTATAGTATTCCGTGTCAGGAATCTGTCTACTTATCAGCGTCCGCGGAACTGCAGGATTTCTGGCTTTGTTGTTCGCAACGAGGGCTAATTCTGGAGTTCCGTATAAGGCATAATCAATAACGACATCTCGGCTGATAATCAGCGCAGTAACTTTAGCCAATCTCGCTGCAATTTCCATGTCAGGAATTTGTCCACTTATTCCAATGATGATGAGAACTGCAGCATTGACTTAGATCGCCAGTGCTCAGTACTGGCCATCATGTAGCTTTTATCGCTTTAGCGCCTTAACTTATTTAAGTGGCGTAACTTGCATAACTTATGCATCCTATTTAAGTGATGTAAGTTATAGTATTCCGTGTCAGGAATCTGTCTACTTATCAGCG
This sequence comes from Acinetobacter nosocomialis, assembly GCF_041021905.1. Classification (NCBI taxonomy): domain Bacteria; kingdom Pseudomonadati; phylum Pseudomonadota; class Gammaproteobacteria; order Moraxellales; family Moraxellaceae; genus Acinetobacter; species Acinetobacter nosocomialis. The sequence continues at coordinate 4,373 of NZ_CP157433.1, read as the reverse complement.
TCCGCGGAACTGCAGGATTTCTGGCTTTGTTGTTCGCAACGAGGGCTAATTCTGGAGTTCCGTATAAGGCATAATCAATAACGACATCTCGGCTGATAATCAGCGCAGTAACTTTAGCCAATCTCGCTGCAATTTCCATGTCAGGAATTTGTCCACTTATTCCAATGATGATGAGAACTGCAGCATTGACTTAGATCGCCAGTGCTCAGTACTGGCCATCATGTAGCTTTTATCGCTTTAGCGCCTTAACTTATTTAAGTGGCGTAACTTGCATAACTTATGCATCCTATTTAAGTGATGTAAGTTATAGTATTCCGTGTCAGGAATCTGTCTACTTATCAGCGTCCGCGGAACTGCAGGATTTCTGGCTTTGTTGTTCGCAACGAGGGCTAATTCTGGAGTTCCGTATAAGGCATAATCAATAACGACATCTCGGCTGATAATCAGCGCAGTAACTTTAGCCAATCTCGCTGCAATTTCCATGTCAGGAATTTGTCCACTTATTCCAATGATGATGAGAACTGCAGCATTGACTTAGATCGCCAGTGCTCAGTACTGGCCATCATGTAGCTTTTATCGCTTTAGCGCCTTAACTTATTTAAGTGGCGTAACTTGCATAACTTATGCATCCTATTTAAGTGATGTAAGTTATAGTATTCCGTGTCAGGAATCTGTCTACTTATCAGCGTCCGCGGAACTGCAGGATTTCTGGCTTTGTTGTTCGCAACGAGGGCTAATTCTGGAGTTCCGTATAAGGCATAATCAATAACGACATCTCGGCTGATAATCAGCGCAGTAACTTTAGCCAATCTCGCTGCAATTTCCATGTCAGGAATTTGTCCACTTATTCCAATGATGATGAGAACTGCAGCATTGACTTAGATCGCCAGTGCTCAGTACTGGCCATCATGTAGCTTTTATCGCTTTAGCGCCTTAACTTATTTAAGTGGCGTAACTTGCATAACTTATGCATCCTATTTAAGTGATGTAAGTTATAGTATTCCGTGTCAGGAATCTGTCTACTTATCAGCGTCCGCGGAACTGCAGGATTTCTGGCTTTGTTGTTCGCAACGAGGGCTAATTCTGGAGTTCCGTATAAGGCATAATCAATAACGACATCTCGGCTGATAATCAGCGCAGTAACTTTAGCCAATCTCGCTGCAATTTCCATGTCAGGAATTTGTCCACTTATTCCAATGATGATGAGAACTGCAGCATTGACTTAGATCGCCAGTGCTCAGTACTGGCCATCATGTAGCTTTTATCGCTTTAGCGCCTTAACTTATTTAAGTGGCGTAACTTGCATAACTTATGCATCCTATTTAAGTGATGTAAGTTATAGTATTCCGTGTCAGGAATCTGTCTACTTATCAGCGTCCGCGGAACTGCAGGATTTCTGGCTTTGTTGTTCGCAACGAGGGCTAATTCTGGAGTTCCGTATAAGGCATAATCAATAACGACATCTCGGCTGATAATCAGCGCAGTAACTTTAGCCAATCTCGCTGCAATTTCCATGTCAGGAATTTGTCCACTTATTCCAATGATGATGAGAACTGCAGCATTGACTTAGATCGCCAGTGCTCAGTACTGGCCATCATGTAGCTTTTATCGCTTTAGCGCCTTAACTTATTTAAGTGGCGTAACTTGCATAACTTATGCATCCTATTTAAGTGATGTAAGTTATAGTATTCCGTGTCAGGAATCTGTCTACTTATCAGCGTCCGCGGAACTGCAGGATTTCTGGCTTTGTTGTTCGCAACGAGGGCTAATTCTGGAGTTCCGTATAAGGCATAATCAATAACGACATCTCGGCTGATAATCAGCGCAGTAACTTTAGCCAATCTCGCTGCAATTTCCATGTCAGGAATTTGTCCACTTATTCCAATGATGATGAGAACTGCAGCATTGACTTAGATCGCCAGTGCTCAGTACTGGCCATCATGTAGCTTTTATCGCTTTAGCGCCTTAACTTATTTAAGTGGCGTAACTTGCATAACTTATGCATCCTATTTAAGTGATGTAAGTTATAGTATTCCGTGTCAGGAATCTGTCTACTTATCAGCGTCCGCGGAACTGCAGGATTTCTGGCTTTGTTGTTCGCAACGAGGGCTAATTCTGGAGTTCCGTATAAGGCATAATCAATAACGACATCTCGGCTGATAATCAGCGCAGTAACTTTAGCCAATCTCGCTGCAATTTCCATGTCAGGAATTTGTCCACTTATTCCAATGATGATGAGAACTGCAGCATTGACTTAGATCGCCAGTGCTCAGTACTGGCCATCATGTAGCTTTTATCGCTTTAGCGCCTTAACTTATTTAAGTGGCGTAACTTGCATAACTTATGCATCCTATTTAAGTGATGTAAGTTATAGTATTCCGTGTCAGGAATCTGTCTACTTATCAGCGTCCGCGGAACTGCAGGATTTCTGGCTTTGTTGTTCGCAACGAGGGCTAATTCTGGAGTTCCGTATAAGGCATAATCAATAACGACATCTCGGCTGATAATCAGCGCAGTAACTTTAGCCAATCTCGCTGCAATTTCCATGTCAGGAATTTGTCCACTTATTCCAATGATGATGAGAACTGCAGCATTGACTTAGATCGCCAGTGCTCAGTACTGGCCATCATGTAGCTTTTATCGCTTTAGCGCCTTAACTTATTTAAGTGGCGTAACTTGCATAACTTATGCATCCTATTTAAGTGATGTAAGTTATAGTATTCCGTGTCAGGAATCTGTCTACTTATCAGCGTCCGCGGAACTGCAGGATTTCTGGCTTTGTTGTTCGCAACGAGGGCTAATTCTGGAGTTCCGTATAAGGCATAATCAATAACGACATCTCGGCTGATAATCAGCGCAGTAACTTTAGCCAATCTCGCTGCAATTTCCATGTCAGGAATTTGTCCACTTATTCCAATGATGATGAGAACTGCAGCATTGACTTAGATCGCCAGTGCTCAGTACTGGCCATCATGTAGCTTTTATCGCTTTAGCGCCTTAACTTATTTAAGTGGCGTAACTTGCATAACTTATGCATCCTATTTAAGTGATGTAAGTTATAGTATTCCGTGTCAGGAATCTGTCTACTTATCAGCGTCCGCGGAACTGCAGGATTTCTGGCTTTGTTGTTCGCAACGAGGGCTAATTCTGGAGTTCCGTATAAGGCATAATCAATAACGACATCTCGGCTGATAATCAGCGCAGTAACTTTAGCCAATCTCGCTGCAATTTCCATGTCAGGAATTTGTCCACTTATTCCAATGATGATGAGAACTGCAGCAATAAATTATAAAGGCAGGATAGGTGGTTACTTAACCAGCATAAGTTATGTAACTTATGCTAATTCATATTAAAATCACATGAAAGCAATCTTAATTAAAAACTTAGTATGAGAGGGCGTGGTCTTTTGTTTAAAGTGACAATTAACTAAAGGGTTACTTCTTGTATTTAGGAGCATAACCAACTTCTAACAAATAAGAAAAATACTTTCTAACATTATCGCTATCAAGAAGATCACTTGATATCCTTTCCTGAAAGTCTTCTAGAGTCTCTCCACGATGTGCGAAATCATTACCAAATTTTGGATAGTTAGTAATATCACATAGCTTTTTAGCAAAGAATATACATTGCTTAGCTGTCAATTTATAAGTTGGCTCTAAAGGAGCACTTGTACTCGTTTTATTTTGTTCTTTTTCTTCAAACATGAAATGTAATTCTGAAATATTTCTTCCCTCCTTTTTTTGTATATAAGAAACAGTAATATCCGTAAATTTGTTAATTTGATTTAAAGCTACGGTAAGAACCCTTTTTTTAAAGTCTCCCATCTTTTTATATTCATCTTCTATCAATCCGAGTTTTGATCTAAGCTCATCTATAGAAATATATAACTTACCAGTTGATCTCCAACGTATGAGTAACTCATACAGGCGAATAGCATAAATGCTTGTAAGTGGTGAGATTTGTTTAAGTTCATATCTTGTGAACTTTTCTTCAAGTTTTACAAATAAGGGGATAATATCTGGTGCAAAAATTAGTTGGACGCATCCCTCTTCCTTAACATAACCAACTTTTGAAACCCACCTACTTTTGTATATTCCTATTTTTCCAGTTATAGGATCTACTGCTTTATAATTCAAATGCCGTTCAAAAAGATTATCACATGCAGATTGTAACGCTTCATAAGATGCTTGACGTCCTAAATTAAACTGTTTCATGTATTCAGAAGCATGAATCGTAAGTATAGTATCAGAAGTAAGTTCTTTCTCAATTTCTCGAGCAGCAATGATCGCAATTAATATTAGCCTTTGCTCAGATAGATTTAGTGAATACGATGCTTCAACCAAATTATTATCTTTATATACTATGTTACTCAT
>NZ_CP157434.1:0-2735 GCF_041021905.1 Acinetobacter nosocomialis | reverse complement strand
CTTATTACGATTTACAACTTACTCGTCATGTCGAACCTACAGGTAAGGACGCCGCCGACGAGCTTCGAGGAGTAGAAGGACGCAACCTGTTGGTGAGCATGGACGGGCGAGGAGTGAGCGACGCTGGGAGGGCCCGCACTGGCGCGCTTGCCCCGCAGCACGGACGAAAAAAACAACACTGGCAAATCCCACCAGTTACTCGTGTTCGGGTTCGGAAGCGAATCCGAAGATGGGACGGATATTTATGTGTTTTACATTTATAGTTTTTAACTAGTTAACAATACTAGTAAGTCGGTGAAATCAGGGAGTGCCATCCCCGATTTCACCTAACCACAACGTACTGTCAAGGAGTACTTATCATGGCTAACGCGAATACTACTGTTTTAGAACTTTTAGGCAAACAAGTTTCTTTTGTTTATGTTCTTAAGTCTGATTCAGATGAATATTCTTTCACCTGTTCTGGTGTTGTGACTGATGTAATTATTAGTCTTAACTCTGAACTACAGCTCTCTGTTGATAATGGGGATTTTTATATTTATTCGGATTTAAAGGATTTCTCTATCAAGTCTGAATAAGGGGCTCTTGGTATATTTAGTATATTTACGAAATCTCATGCCACGCTTGAAACTCAAGGGTTTCAGGCGTGTTTTTTTTATAGTTTCTTGAGAAACGCGTAAGCGTGCATTACTGAAAAAGCACCTAAATCTTAGAGTGGGTGTCTACCCACGAACTGACATAAAACGATTTCAAACCTTCCCTCTCTGATTACAAGCTCCCTTTAGCCTAAGAACGGGAGTTACCGAGCTTTGCTCGCCGTGATATTGAATAGATTTTAATTTTGATATATAAATAGAATCACAAAATGATTCCTTTTATATATAAGGTAAGATTTATGAGCAATCCATCAAAATTAGATACACTTGTTGCAGAAATTAGTGGTACTGCTGAATCTGAATATATTGGTCTTTATAAGCAGATTCCTTTTCGTGTAAGACTTCCCCTTTTTGCACGTTTATCAGCACTTCATACCATTCAAAATTCCCATAATAAAACTCCGCGTAATGCGTTGTTGAATGACTTACTTGAAATCGCCATGGATCAAGTTATGTTTAAATTAGATGAGGAAACTTTGGAAGCTCTGGGACATTTAGAAGCTCAATATTATGAAGAGCTTTCTCAATATGATTCTGGAGAACTTTCAGATGATTAGAAAACCACGAATTATAAGTAACACCTCTATGGAAAGCCTGGATGAAGCATGTACTTACTTTAGACAGGTTCTCCAGGAACATTTAGATAAAAAGAGACAAATTACATTTTTTACCATTGCTATGGTCGATGGTCGTTTGAAGTTAATTGAGGGGATACCAGAATGATTAAGCTTGAAGGTACAGTTTTAAATACATACCACTTAGATGGTGGGACTAATAAAAAGGGCGAAGAATATGAAGCTCGAGATAAGGTCCAGCTTCTAGGTTCGTTGGAGCTTCCCAACGGACAAATTAAAAATGAATTAATCGACCTTACTGTTGAAGATTCTCGTATTTATGATGATTTCAAAAATAAGCTTATTAGCATCAGTTGTGGCGCTATGGCTGTTGGTCGTAACGTTATTTTTTATGTTCGAAAAGGTGCGAAACCTGTTTTAGCAGATCACCTATGATTTTCCCTAAAAAACATCGAGTTAGCGAAGCGTCTCGATGTTTTTTCTTTTACTTGATACTATTGATTAAAGCGGGGACAAAATTTGCAGAATTTAGATAAGAAAAAACCCCTGTTATCGGACAGTTTGGCGACCGGTGATAACAAGGGTTTTGCATCTCCCAAAGGAGATCAACATAGGGATAGAATAACACGTTTTGGCATTTTGAAACATAGATCGAAGCAACAAGAAAACTATTTATTTTCGTTAGCTAAGATTAAAGAAAATTATCATGCCGATGTAAAAAACGATGAATCTATTCGCGCCATGAAAACTGCCCAAAAATTAAATGGGTGCGGTAATTTTCTTCTATTCAAAAATTTTTACACCATTGACCAAATTAAACTCGCCAAGTTCCAAGCTTGTAGTGAGCATTTGTTATGCCCGTTTTGTGCAGGTATTAGAGCTTCTAAGGCAATTCAAAAATACTCTGAGCGTGTTGATCAAGTCTTATCTGAAAATCCTCGTTTAAAGCCCGTTATGATCACGTTTACGGTTAAAAATGGGGTAGATCTAAGGGAACGGTTCACTCATCTTATAAAATCGTTTAGAACGCTTATAGAGCGTCGTAGGGACTATATTAAAAAAGGGCGTGGCTTTAATGAATTTTGCAAAATTAACGGTGCAATGTATTCATATGAGAATACTTACAATGAAAAAACTAATGAGTGGCATCCCCATATTCATGTGTTTGCACTTTTGGATGATTGGATAGATCAGGATGAATTGTCTCAATATTGGCAATCTATTACTGGGGACTCTATGGTCGTTGATATCCGTAGAGCCAAAAAACAAAAAGACTTAGGCTATTCAGGTGCTGCTGCTGAAGTCTGTAAATATGCTCTCAAATTTGGTGATCTTTCTGTAGAAAAGACTTGGGAAGCTTTCAAAGTTTTAAAAGGTAAGCGATTAAGTGGTGCTTTTGGATCTCTTTGGGGCGTGAAAATTCCTGAATCATTAATTGATGATTTACCAGATGATTCTGATTTACCTTATCTAGAAATGATTTATAAGTTCGTCTTTTCTAAGAAGT